>JAPYUD010000041.1:0-14589 GCA_029936215.1 Pirellulaceae bacterium
TTCCACTACGGCGTTCCAGGACCGCTCGCAGCAGCAGGATGGTATCCGACTCGATCATGTGGCCGTCTTCGGCAAACCTGTCGGGCCAGGCGATACAGCGAATCGAGCCTTCCAGGTCTTCCAGTTCAAAATCCGCATACTTGCTTGGTGATCCGGGGCGTGACTTGCGGGTATGGAGATAGCGGACATTGCTCAGAAGGCCCCCCACGACAACCTCCATCTTGTCAGGCAGGCTTGCCAGCGAGCTGGTCGTGTGGGAACAGTATTCCCCCAGCAGTTCCTGGTACTCGTCCAGGGGATGGCTGGAGAGATAGAACCCGAGCACCTCTTTTTCCAGGATGAGTTTTTCCCTTTCCTCGAATTCTGCCACGTCGGGCAGTTCAATCTGGGAGACATCCTGTTCATCCTCCTCGATGGCAGCGAACAGGTTTTGCTGCCCACTCCGCCGGTCCTCGGCTGCAGACTGGCCAGCCTGGATCGCTCGATCGATGACTTCAATAAGCTGTCGCCGGTGGTTCCCGAAGCTATCCATGGCTCCTGCCTTGACGAGGGTCTCCACCGTTGCGCGGTTACATGCAGACAGGTCGACACGTTCGCAAAAATCAAAGATATCGCTAAACGGGCCTCCACGGGCACGGGCGGCGGCGATCGCCGTTGCCGCCGATTCACCACACCCCTTGATGGCGGAGAGTCCAAAGTGGATCATGCTCTCCTCCACGACGAATTCACTTGCCGAACTGTTGACCGAAGGGGCTCGCACCTCGATCTGCATGCGGCCGCAGTCCTCCATGTGCTCGACAAGCGAGTCCTTGCGTTGAAAATTCCGACCCGGGATATCGCAGGAGAGCAAGGCTGCCATGAATTCCAGCGGGTAATGTGTCTTCAGGTAAGCGGTCTGGTAGGCAATCAGGGCATAGGCCGTGGAGTGGCTCTTGTTAAAACCATAGCCGGCGAACTTGGTGATCATCACCCACAGTTCGTTGGCTTCCGTTGCCTTTATTCCCTGGGCAGTCGACCCGGAAATAAATTCCTCCTTTTGCCGGTCAATAATCTCCTGGTTTTTCTTGCTGATTGCCTTGATGCAGGTATAGGCATCCGCCAGTTCGATTCCACCAAGCCGGTTGAGGATTCTCATGACCTGTTCCTGGTAGACCATCACCCCATGCGTTTCCTCGAGAATCTCCTTGATTACGGGATGCTGGTAGACCGCCTGTTTCCTGCCATGCTTAACGTCCAGGTAATCATCCAGCATGCCGCCTTCCAGGGGGCCCGGTCGGTAGAGCGCATTGGTGGCAATGATGTCCCCGAAATGGTCGGGTTGCATTCGCTGCAGCAGGGTCCGGATACCACTGCTTTCAAACTGGAATATTCCCTTGGTCTCACCCCGGCAGAAGAGGTCAAGAACGGCAGGATCCTCCAGGGGGATCTCCATGATGTCGATCTCCTCGCCACGAGTCTCCTGGATCAGGTCCACCGCCTTGCGGAGGATGGTGAGATTTCGGAGGCCGAGGAAGTCCATCTTGAGCAGCCCGGCAGCTTCCACGTCGTTCATGGCCCACTGCGTGATGATGTCATCCTTCCCAGTGATCTTGGCCAGTGGTACATACTCGGTGATTGGTCGGTCGGCGATCACCACGGCAGCTGCATGGGTACCAATGTTGCGAGCTAGCCCCTCGATTTTCATCGCCAGGTCAATCAGCTCCTGGATCTCACCATCGGACTCGTAGGCCTTGGCCAAGTCGGCGCTCCTGGCCAGGGCATCCTTGAGCGTGATTCCCAGGTCTTCGGGAACCATTGCCGAAACCTGGTTGACGCGTGCTAGTGGGATTCCCAGTGTCCGCCCGACATCCTTGATCGCGGCCCGGGCAGCAAGAGTTCCAAAAGTGCCGATCTGGGCGACATTCTTCTCACCATACTTCTCTTTCACGTAACGGATGATGTCGGCACGGCGTTCCTTGCAGAAGTCGATATCAATATCCGGTGACTCGCGACGATTCTCGTCCAGGAAGCGTTCAAACAGCAGGTCATACTTGATCGGGCAGACGTGGCTGAGAAAGAGCGCAAAGCAGACGAGTGCTCCCACGCCACTTCCTCGTGCCGTGGCGGGCACGTTCTGGCGGCGTGCCTCGGCAACAAAATCCCAGCAGATCAGGAAGTAATCTTCAAAGCCGAGCTTGTGGATTACTTCCAGTTCCCGGTTGAGTCGATCCATGACCAGGTCGGAGAGTTGCCCCCCGGAATACATCTCCTCGTTGCCGGCATATCTCTCCTGTAATCCGGATTCACAGAGTTGGCGCAGGTAACTGCTGGAAGTTTGCTTGTCCGGGATCTCAAAGGAGGGGAAATGGTGCTTTCCCAGTTCCAGCGAGATATCCACCCTGTCCGCAATCTCCTGGCTGCGAGTGACTGCCTCTTCCATGCCCGGAAAGGCCTCGTACATCTGCTCCGGGCTGCGAAGGAAGAACTGGTCTCCTTCCATTCGCATTCGCCCCGTGTCGGTGCGAAAGCGACCGGTGTTGATGCAGAGCATCACGTCCTGGGCCTCGGCGTCCTCCTGGTCGACGTAATGGGTGTCGCTGGTTGCTACCAGGGGGATCCCCATCTGCTGGGAAACATCGACCGCACCCTGCAGGGCCAGTCGCTGGATGTCGAGGCCGTTGTTCATGATCTCCAGGTAAAAGCGGTCACCAAAGAGCTGGGAAAACCAGCCCGCTACCTCGCGGGCCTGCTCAAGGCCCTTGCCTCCCGAGGAAAGCACGGCCTGGCTGAACTGACTCGAGACACAGCCACTCAGGCAGATGATTCCCTCGTGGTATTGCTCGAGCAAATCGCGGTCAATCCGCGGCTTGAAATAGAAACCCTCCAGGTAGGCCTGCGATGCCATCTGGATCAGGTTCTGGAATCCCTGTCGGTTCTGCGCCAGCAGCGTGAGGTGGTAGTTCGATTCCTTCATGCTGCTGGCAGTCCGGTCGCTGCGACTGCCAGGTGCGATATATGCCTCGTAGCCGAGGATCGGCTTGAGGTCATTCTTGATCGCTTCCTTGTAGAACTGGATCGCCCCGTGCAGGTTACCGTGGTCGGTCAGGGCCAGGGCGTTCATGCCATGGTCCCGGGCCCGTTTGACCAGGCGCGGAATTGAGGCGGCGCCATCCAGTAGGCTGAAGTGGCTGTGGCAGTGCAGGTGTACGAAGGGCCGGGCGGCCATGGGTCCATCCATCGCGTGGGAAAGGAAGATGTGGTAACACGCGATGCTTATTCTACGATAGGTTTCTGTCGAAGCAAACCAGCAAACGAGTGGTCCACTATTCTGGGTCACCGATCGTGCGGATGTATTCAGCCAGTCGGCTCTGAAGGTCAACCAGGTTGTGCCATTGTTGCAGGTTGACTGTCAATTGCTGCGAGTCACCGGTCTCGGAGACCGAGTGGATCAGGCCACGTATGCGAAGGTGCAGGTAATCGAGCATCTCGACCAGCCGTGCCGCCTGTCCCGGTGTCAGGCCGGAAGGAAGCTGCGGGGGAATGGCAGAATGGACCGGGGCATCCGGGCTGGTATTGTCCCAGTCGAACTGAATCCCCAGCAGGTTCTTGCTGTCGGCCATTAACGTCCCGTCAACATCCAGTTCCCGGAGCTGGTGATCAATCTCATCGCGGGATCCGTATAGGAGCAGGGATCGGCCGACACCGATCACATCCCCATGCCGAAGGATGCGCAAGCGAATGTCCTGGCCGTTGACCCGTGTTCCGTTGGTACTCTCCAGGTCCGTGATAATCAGCTGGTCGTCTTCCTGCTGGATTTTCATATGAAAACGGCTGACGCGTTCATCGTTAAGTTGAATCGCATTGCCCTCCTCACGACCAATGGTGATCGGTACAGGGAGGTCCTCGTAAACAAGGCCACAATCACAGCCGTCGATGACCCGGAGCGTGAGAAGTGTCATCAAAGAGATGCCTCTTCGTCAAGGAGGACAGATGGTTACCTGGTGACGGCACCCTGCCCGTCACCATTGCTTATAGCAGCGGGAACTTGCGCCGGTCAAGTAATCGACCCATGGTAGTTTACCGAAGCATTACGACCCGCACCGGTGCTGGGAAAGTTGATGGATCCTGACGTTTCTGCGGCCCCGACTGGGATAGACCTGAACGGAGAACAACGCTAGTCTTGAATCACGTTAATGCCCTGCCGTCGAGCCTCCCAATCCCGCGTGTAGCCATCCCATGAAGGCACCGTTTTTTGCTCGCCGTTCCCGTATTCCGGGACTTTCAAACGGCCTGCTGATCATGATGATCGTCTGCTTCCTCGTTCCCTTTGCGCTGCGCGGCGCGAAGATGGTAACGCAGAGGATGGAGAACGACATCAAGGACTGGTTGCCGGAGGAATTCGAGGAAACCCGGCAGCTGGAATGGTTTGGCAAGCTGTTCCTTGGTGAACAGTTTATTGTCATCACCTGGGAAGGATGTAGCGAGGAAGATCGGGGCTTCCAGTTGTTCGTGGAAAAGCTCAAGGCCGAGGTCATTCCGCCGAAGGATCTACCAACACAAACCGGCGATTCCCAGCAGCTGAAGGAGGCTCGCCAGCTGGGAGAACGCCTGGGCCTGTATACCAGTTCCGAGTGGCGGCAAGGGGGTCGCCGGGAACGTGACAACTGGGCCGGCCAGCAGGAGAAGTGGCTCAAGGATCTTGATGGCCGCTGGTACTACATTCTCCCGGATGGATCGCTTTATCGCTGGGATGGGCGGGACAATCTCGTCGACGGGTTGTCCAACTGGATCCACCATGATCTGCTCAAGGACTTCGAGCTGAAAGGGACATTGATCGACCAGCTGGGAGATCTTCCTGACCCGCCATTCGATCACAATGACTTTTACGACGACCCACGACTGGTCTGCGCCCGTTTCTTCACGTCGGTGAGAACCGGCCCCGATGTACTGGAAGAGCTTGCCGGCGTTGGTGGTCCCCTGCGGCCGCGAGGCAATGTTGATCTCTCGGAGGAAGCACTGGTCGAAGCGGCTTACCGGGACGGGATGGACCGGCTTACCGGCACCCTCTTTGCACCGGCCCTTTCCGAGGGATTTTCCTGGACCGATGAGCAGGTCTGGGAACAGCTGGATGAAGCCCGGCGAACCAGTCTGCCCGCGGACTGGAAGTCCCGGCTTGAACAGTTTGTCCAGCGGCTGGTGGAGGAGAATTACGAGGGTGATCGGCAACTCCTGGTCGATACCTCTTCCCTTCCCCGGGCACGCCACTGGGAAACTCTTTGTGAAAAACTGGAAATCGACCCGCCTCCACGGCAGACCAGCATCGTGGTCACGCTGAGCGATTTTGCCAAGCGAGATCTGCAGAGGGTCGTGGGCCGGGGACTGCTGGATAACCCTGCAGGCCGACTGGTTGAACTGTCGATGGAGTGCGGCCTGGCCGCTCCTGTGATGCCCCCACTGACTCCCTGGACCAGTTTACCAGAGCCGGATGGAGTCGAGTTGCGAATGGGGGGGCCGCCGGTGGATAACGGCGCAATTGATGAGGAGGGACAGGTGACACTGTCCCGGCTGGTTCCCTTCTCCCTGCTGCTGGGGATCGTCCTCTCCTTCCTCGCTTTCCGTAGCATGAAAGTGACCTTCATGATCTTCTTCGTGGGGGGTACCAGCGCAGTACTGAGTCTCGGCATCGTCTGGTACACGGGAGGATCTGCCGATGCCATCCTCATGTCGATGCCCTCGCTGGTCTATGTACTGGGCCTTTCCGGTGCCGTGCACATTGTTAATTACTACCGGGATGCCGTGCTTGAGGATGGCCCGGAAGGGGCTGCAGAACGGGCACTCTCCCATGGCTGGTGGCCCTGTACGCTGGCTGCCTTCACCACCTCGCTGGGATTGATCTCGCTCTACAACAGTGGCCTCACGCCAATCAAGAAATTTGGACTCTTCTCAGCGATCGGGGTGATGGCCTCGGTGATCCTGCTGTTCAGCTATCTGCCAGCGGCACTCACCACCTGGCCACCCCGATTTTCCCGGACGAAGCAAAAGCGAGGCCAGGTCGATAGCTCACTTACGGCGAACCACTCACTACTGACACGGTTCTGGATGCGAGTTGGGGCAGGGGTTACCCACCACTGGGGACTGGCGATGGCGGCCTGCCTGGTGATCCTCTTTGTCTGCGGTCTCGGACTGTTCAAGGTCAATACCTCGGTTCAACTGCTGAAGCTGTTCGATGGAAATGCCAAGATCGTCAAGGACTATGAGTGGCTGGAAAAGGAACGCGGCAAGCTGGTGCCGATGGAAGTGGTCTTGAAGGTCGACAAGGATTTCCAGTTGCCGCTGCGGGAGGAACTGCCCGAGCTGGCGACCATCCCCGTTGCAGAACGGAACAGGATGAAATACCAGTACTCCTTCCTGGAACGGGTGGAACTGGTTGACCGTGTCCAGTCAGCGGTGGAAACCGTGTTTGGCGAGGATGGCAAGGAGGTGATTGGTCGTGGCATGTCTGCAACCTCGTTCGCTCCTGCATTCCCACCCCCGGGGGCGCGAACGCAACGCAGTAGTACCAACGCCCTGATGGAAAGAAACCGGGATCGCTTGATGGAAGAGGACTACCTGGCGATCGATGCCGACGATGCCGGGAAGGAAATCTGGCGAATCAGCCTGCGTCTGGGAGCACTCAATGATGTCGATTATGGCCAGTTCGTGGACCAGCTGCGCGAGGTCGTGGACCCGATCGTGGCGGCCTACGGTTTCCGTAACTGGATGCTGGAGAAGATCGAGTCGGACAGGGGAGATGAAGAACAGTACAACCCACCAAACATCTTTTTCGATGACAACCGGATCCTCGTACTGGGAGCTCACCCACGAGGATCCATCGTCGATGTGAACGAGACAGCAATGACGGAGATTGATCGCTACCAGGTCAATCCGCAGCAGTTGTTCTTGAAGACCTTCAACGACCTGATGCGGATCAAGGGATTTAGCAATCGCTACAATCATCCCAGCGAACTTTACTGGGTGGATCCCGGACAGGAACCGTTCAGTGAAAAGCTCTCGAGCTGGAGCGAGGAGGACTGGTCCGGCTTCCTTGCCAGGTACGACTACGTGATCCTGCTGGCCGACCACGCGCTTTTGGACCGGTCGATAATCAGTCGCCATGCGAGGGAATTGATTGACGCGGTACCGGCAGAGGATGGCCCGATGGTCGCCAGGTCGACTGCCGGGGAGAGTGGTTTTGATACGACCTACACCGGCACGGTGCCGATTGTCTACAAGGCACAGACCACGTTGCTCAAGAGCCTGCGTGAGAGTATCGGCATGGCCTTCGGGATGATCCTCGTGGTGATGATCTTCCTGCTGCGAAACGGCCGGATGTCTCTCTCCCGGGTGACCTTCTGGGTGCCCGCGATTTCCTTCGCCGTGGTTGCCATTCCACTCCACCTGCTACTGGGAGTCTCGATCTGGATTGCCGGACTCTCTGGCATGCTGGTTGTATCAATGGTCTGCTTCGGCAATATCACCGGCGGCCTGATCTCCATGATTCCCAATGTCTTTCCGGTGGTGGTGGTATTTGGATTGATGGGGCATGCCGGGGTGATGGTTGATATCGGTGCCATGATGACTGCCAGTGTGGCAATGGGCGTGGCGGTTGATGACACGATCCACTTCCTCAACTGGTTCCGGATTGGACTTGATAACGGGCTGGAGCGGCGGGAAGCGATCCAGCAGTCGTATCGGCGATGTGCCGCCGCGATGACACAGACAACGTTGATTGGTGGGCTTGGCCTGAGTGTCTTTGCGATCAGTACATTTACTCCTACTCAGCGGTTTGGTGTGCTCATGTTGACCCTGCTCTCGGCCGCACTGGTGGGTGACCTGATATTCCTGCCCGCGTTGCTGGTCAGCCCCCTGGGACGTTACTTTTCTCCGGCGAAAAAGAAAAAGCTGGAGAAAACGGTGGCCGACGTGGTCGAGATCGAATCAGACGTGGACGATGGCCCCCAGCCTCACCTGGGAGCGGGACGAATGCAGCGGCACGACCCACCCCACCGACAAAAGCCTGGTTAGGATGGCTTCCTTGGCAGATGGTCGAAGCGAGACTTTGTTTGTGGGACAATAACGGTTCAGGCGAGACAGTCGCCAGGTGACGGGTGGAGAGTAACCCACCCCTCTTCTTTTTTTCCCAGCAGGTTGAGGCACCATGTCACAGGTTCACGTCGAACCAGTTACCACGCGCCGCCAGCAGAAGCAGTTCTTTGAATTGCCCTGGAAGATCTACCAGGATGACCCGATGTGGATCCCCCCGCTGCGGGGAGAGCTGAAAAAGTTACTTGGCTTCAGGCGACATCCGTTCCATGACTTTGCCACCATGCAGCACTTCCTGGCAGTGCGGGATGGAGAGACGGTGGGCCGGATAACCGCGATCGACAACCCGAAGCACTTCCAGCGTCACAAGGAAGACCTTGGCTTTTTTGGTTTTTTCGAGTCGATCGATGATGAGCAGGTCGCCCACGGCCTGTTCGGTGCCGCCCGCCACTGGCTCAAGGGCCGGGGGCTGGACTGGATCCGAGGGCCCATCAATCCCTCACTGAATTATGAGGTTGGCCTGTTGATTGACGGCTGGCACAGTCCACCCACCTTCATGATGACTTACAACCCGCGTTACTACGAACGCCTGGTGGAAAGTTACGGGTTTAGCAAGAGTGAGGACCTGATGGCTTTTGCTGCCCATACCGACATGATTGCCACGCTGGATAAGAAGATTGACGTGGTTATTGACTTTGCCACGCGCGAGTACGATATCAAGTTAAGGAAGCTCGATACCAGGAGATTCAAGCAGGACGTGAGCGCTTTTCTGGAGATCTACAACCAGTCGCTGGTGGGGACGTGGGGCTTTACCCCGTTGAGCGAGGGAGAGATGGCTGACCTGGTAAAAGGGATGAAAGAACTGATCGTGCCGGAATTGACCTCCTTTGCTGAGATTGACGGGGAGCCCGTTGCCGGTGTGTTTGCCTTGCTGGACTACAATCCCCGGATCAAGGAGATCGATGGACGGCTTCTTCCATTCGGGTTTCTCAAGCTGTTACGTAACAAGCGTGCAATCAAGAAAGTACGGATTCTCAGCACCAATGTGCTCCCCAAGTACCAGCGTTGGGGGCTTGGGCTGGTGGTACTTTCTCGCCTGAAGAACGAATTACTGGACTGGGGTATTGGTGATATCGAGTTATCATGGGTACTGGAGAGCAATCACCTCTCCTTCAAAACTCTCAAGCGAGGCGGCGCCAAGGTTGACAAGACCTACCGTATCTATGATTACGGGGCACCTGGCCAGGCCGGCGCTGCGGGAGAATGACCTGGCAGGGCGAGTCCCATCATGGCGAGATACTTGATCACCGGTGCCAGTGGCTTTATCGGGGGCCATGTCGCAGAACGGCTTGCCAGCGACGGTCACCAGCTTCGCTGCCTGGTGCGTGAGACTTCCAGCGTGGAGGTGCTTGAACCTCTTGGGGTGGAGCTTGTTCATGGATCGATCACCGACCGCGCGGCAGTGGCATCGGCGGTGAAGGACATCGACGTGGTGATTCACCTGGCGGGGATGACCAGTGCCCAGCGCTACCAGCAGATGCTCCATGTCAATCGTGACGGCAGCTGGCAGGTCGCCCGCGCCTGTGCCGAACAGGCCCAGCCTCCAATCCTGCTCGTGGTCTCCTCGATTGCGGCAGCAGGTCCTGTGCCCCGGGGAAGGATTCGCAGCGAGCATGAAAGGCCCTCGCCGATCTCAAATTACGGAACCAGCAAGCGAGCGGGGGAGGCTGCAGCGGAGCAATTTGCTGACCGGGTGCCGACCACCATTGTCCGGCCTGGCGTGGTCTTTGGACCGCGGGACAGGGATTTCTTCCCTGTCTTCCACTCGGTCGCTCGCTCGCGTCTGCATCTCGTCATGGGGCTGGCACCCCCCAGGATCTCCCTGATCCACGTGGAAGACCTGGTGGAGATCCTGGTCCGAGCTGCTGTGCGGGGAGAGCGAGTGGATCCCGGCGAGGGAACTCCTGGCAGCGGCAGGGGATACTATTTCGGGGTCTGCGATGAATATCCGGACTATGCGAGGCTGGGGAAGATGCTCAAGCACCTGCTTCGAGAGGATGGGCGCGGGATTCCTTTCTTCCTTCCCTCTCCACTCAGCTGGCTTGTGGGGGGACTTACCCAGCTCATCTCTGCCCTGCGAGGGACCAGCATTACCGTGAACCTCGACAAAGTGCGTGAGGCATATGCTCCCAACTGGGCGTGCTCGACCAAGGCGGTTTCTGAGCAGCTTGCATTTGAGCCCCAGGCCGATCTGGCCAGTCGATTACTTGAGACTGCCGACTGGTATCGTCAGCAAGGCTGGATGAAGTAGGTTGTGCTGCTGGGACAAGGTGTCGGTGGGCTGTAGAACTGGGGAGAGAACCGCCGAAGCGGTATTTCCCCCCCCCTCTCTTGTGGGGTGCGGGAAAAGTGATAGTAAAACCCCCTGATTCGAACTGGTAATCTCTCCGGAAACGTCGATAATAGAGATAGCAGGTTCACGCTTGCACTAACCGCTGATACCTCACTATCCTGTGCGTTGAGATCCCACCTGCAACGCATTGAATGTTTACTGATGAGGATGCAGTCATGCTGACGATTCTTGGTAAGCCGCAGCGAACCACAAACTACTGTGACGGAGTTTCCCGCCGGGATTTCCTCACGATTGGTGGCATGGCCATGGCAGGCCTTTCGCTCCCACAGTTGTTACGTGCGGAGGCCCAGCAGGGGATTGGTCGTTCACACAAGGCGATCATCAATGTCTTTTTGCCGGGCGGGCCACCCCACCAGGACATGTGGGACCTGAAGATGGATGCTCCCAGCGAGATTCGCGGAGAGTTCCAGCCGATCAAGACAGCAGTTCCGGGGATCGAGATTTGTGAACTGTTCCCCAAGATCGCAGCGATGATGGACAAGTTTGTTCCCATCCGCTCCATGGTGGGAGCCTCGGGGTCCCATTACTCGCACCAGGCGATCACGGGCCATCATCACAACAACCCGCCGGCCGGTGGCCGGCCCGCGATCGGTGCCTGGATTTCGAAAGTCCAGGGTCCGGTCCGTCCCAGCATTCCGCCTCACCTGGCGATGTTCTACAAGACCGACCATGGTCCCTGGGGAGATCCGGGGAACGGGGGTTTCCTGGGGATGGCACACGCTCCTTTCCGCCTCGTTGGTGGAAAGAGCGAGACCAGCAAGACAGAGAACATGGTGCTCAACGGGATCACACTTGATCGCCTCCAGGATCGCAATAACTTGCTGACATCCCTGGATGGGTTCAAGCGGTCACTCGATAACAGTGGCGCCATGGACGGGATTGATGCTTTCACCGAGCAGGCAATTGGCATCCTTACCTCTTCCAAGCTGGCAGCCGCCATGGATCTCTCCCTGGAAGACCCCACGCTGGTGGAACGTTACGGCAAGGGAGACAAGACCTTTCGAGCTGATGGTGCACCGAAGATGACGGAGAACCTGCTGATTGCCCGTCGGTTAGTCGAGGCAGGCGCCCGTTGTGTTTCGCTCAACTTCAGCCGCTGGGACTGGCACGGCGGTAACTTTAATCGCTCCCGCGAGGACATGCCGATGCTTGATGGTGCGGTCTCGGCACTGGTCCAGGATCTTTATGATCGCGGTATGGAGCGTGATGTATCGGTGGTTGTCTGGGGTGAGTTTGGCCGCACGCCGAAGATCAACAAGAATGCTGGTCGTGACCACTGGCCACAGGTCTCCTGTGCCCTGATGGCCTGCGGTGGTATCCGTGCCGGGCAGGTGATTGGAGCGACCAACCGGCTGGGTGAACACGCCACGGACCGGCCAGTTACTTTCCAGGAAGTGACTGCCACGCTTTATGACAATATCGGACTCGACCTGCGCACGGTTCGCGAGTTTGACTTCCGTGGCCGTCCACAGTACCCGGTGGACATTGGTGTGGAACCGCTTGTCGAACTTGTCTAGCCTCCTGCCTGACCAGAAACCTGCTCATGCTCAAGATCTACGACTCCGATCGCCCGACTCGTCAGCTCTGTGACCGTCTCGATCGCCGTACTTTCCTGCAGGTTGGTGCCCTGGGAGCGGGAGGTCTTGCCCTGCCAGAACTGCTTGAGGCGGAATCTCGTGGTGGCGCGGGAAAGTCACACAAGGCTGTCATCATGATTTACCTCTGTGGAGGTCCTCCACACCAGGACATGTATGACATCAAGGTCGATGCACCGGTTGATGTTCGGGGGGAATTCCAGCCAATCAAGACAGCGGTGCCGGGGGTTGATATCTGTGAGCTGATGCCGCAGTCGGCGCGGATCATGGACAAGCTGGTACCGATTCGGACCATGGCAGACTGCCAGGGTGGGCACACGGGATTCCAGTGTTTCACCGGTCAGGCAAGTCCGAACAATGGTCCCGCGGGTGGCTGGCCGGCGATGGGAAGCGTGGTTTCCCACTTCCAGGGACCGGTTCGTGAGGGAGTGCCTCCCTTTGCCAGCCTCTGTTACACCACCAAGCACACCCCTTACAACGAGCCCTCGTCGGGTTTCCTGGGCCTGGGGAATTCCTCCTTCCGTCCCACCGGGCCAGGACGTGGTGACCTTGTTCTGCAGGGCATCACGACCGAGCGACTAGGAGATCGCCGGCGACTGCTGACGTCGGTGGATCGTTTTCGCCGTCAGTGGGATGGTAGTGGCTCGATGGAGGGAATGGATGCGTTTTCCCAGCGAGCGATGGGAATCCTGACATCTTCGGAGCTCTTTGGCGCGTTGGATATCAGCCAGGAAGATCCGCGGGTGCTTGAGCGATATGGTTCGGGGGACGTCAACAAGCCGCGGGGGGATGCTGCACCGATCGTACCCCAGAACTTCCTGCTGGCTCGCCGCCTGGTCGAGGCAGGTGCTCGCATGGTGACCGTCAATTACAGCTTCTGGGACTGGCACGGCAATAACTTTGGCCTCGGCCGCCAGGAACTGCCGATCTTTGACCAGGGCATTACCGCCCTGGTAGAGGACCTGCACGAGCGTGGCCTGGACAAGGATGTGACGGTGGTGGCCTGGGGTGAGTTTGGCCGTACACCAAAGATCAACAAGAATGCCGGCCGCGATCACTGGCCACGAGTTTCCTGTGCCCTGCTGGCCGGGGGTGGTATGAATACCGGGCAGGTGCTCGGAGAAACAGATCGCCAGGGGGGTGAACCGGTTGATCGCCCGGTCCGGTTTGCCGAGGTCTACGCGACCCTCTACAAGAACCTGGGAGTCAGGCTGGAATCAGAACGGCTGTTTGATTTCCGTGGTCGACCCCAGGACTTGCTGGATCCCTCGGTGCAGCCTCTGGCTGAACTGGTCAGCTAGGCTCCTCTTCTTCGCTACGCAAAGACCTCGCGCTGATTGCGAGTGGTCGTCAAATGGGCAAGAATGAACAGCGATTCTGAACCCGGGCATTCATGATGTCACGGAGTTCCTCTCCTGATGCCAAGTGAAAGAGGTGATGCGAATGCGAGTCCTTCCTATCGTCGTGATCCTGCTGGTGGCCCTTCTGATGGATCTGCACACGGTTGACGCAGGTCCCGAGGACGGAGGGCTCGATATTTACTGGATCGATGTTGAGGGTGGAGCTGCAACGTTGATCGTGACTCCCGCTGGAGAGTCCATCCTGGTGGATACAGGGAATCCAGGCCTGCGAGACCCAAACCGGATTATCCAGGTGGTGACGCGCGAAGCGAAACTGCGCCGTATCGATCACCTGGTTGTTACCCATTATCACCGTGACCATTATGGCGGTGCCGAAACTCTCTCTCGCCAGATTCCAATCGGCACGGTCTGGGATAACGGTAAGTTCGAGGGGATGCCTGATGATCCGGGAGAGGCCTACTTCAGTTTTACCAGTGAGCGACGCCGGGTGATTAACCCGGGCGACGTGTTGCCGCTGAAAAGCAGCAGGAGAGTCCCGTTGAAAGTGAGCTGCCTGGGGACTCGCAAGCAGTTTATCACGGCTCCTCGACGGGCAGCGAGTAACGAGACTCTCTGTGCCAGCGGCCAGAACAAGGACCGGGATGGTTCGGACAATGCCAACAGCGTTGTCACGCTGGTCGAGTTTGGCCCCTTCCGGTTTTATGATGGCGGTGACCTGACCTGGAACCAGGAAGCACGGCTGGTCTGCCCGGTCAACCTGGTGGGCACGGTGGACGTCTACCAGATAACTCACCATGGCCTGGATAGTAGCAACAACCCGCTGGTCCTGAGGTCCCTGATGCCGCAGGTGGTGATCATGAACAACGGTGTCACCAAGGGGTGCATGCCGGAGGTCTTTGCCAACGTCAAGGCGACTCCGTCTCTGAAGGCCCTTTACCAGGTACACAAGAACATGCGTCCTGACGGGTCGGTCAATAATGTTCCTGACGAGTTTATTGCCAACCGCAAGGAACAGTGCGATGCAAACTTCATCAAGCTCTCGGTGTCGGCAGATGGCACAAGTTACGAGGTGTCAATTCCAGCCCACGGACACAAGGCTCGTTATGACACGGTCGAGAAGTAAACGGATAACACCGCTGGCGCTTGAGTTCCGCTCCAG
>JAPYUD010000547.1:0-2684 GCA_029936215.1 Pirellulaceae bacterium
GTGATGATTGTCGAACTCTGGCCGGAAAAGAAATGCCATGGCCTGGCTGAGCAACGTGAACTTTCCAGGGAACTGCTGGAATGGGTCCAGGCAGATCCGCTGACCAGCCTTGTTGAAAGAGTCCTGGTGCACCCGGCACTGCCTGTTGACATTCGACACAATGCCAAGATCTTTCGGGAGAAACTCTCGGTCTGGGCTGCCGGCCAGTTGTGATTGCTGCGGTCGCGCTTGAAAAAGTACAGTAACATGATGGCGGCACAGGATGGTGGTTCCCGTGCAGATTCAATCAGAAAGTAAGAGGGGATGGCACGAGAGTGCCTGCTGACCTCGTGGCTTCTCCAATCCATGTCCTGGTAACCGGTGCGGGTGGCTTCCTGGGACGCCACGTGGCCCGGCTCTATTGTGAGCGAGGTGACCACGTTCGTTCCTACTCTCGATCTCGTTACGATTTCCTGGATCAACTTGGTGTCGAGCAGGTCGAGGGGGATCTCCGCGACCAGACGTCGGTGGTGGCGGCCTGCAAGGGAGTGGACCTTGTCCAGCACGTTGCCGGGGTTGCCGGGATCTGGGGGAGCTGGAGGAAGTTTCACGGGATTAACGTGCGGGGAACGGGGCACGTACTGGACGGATGCCGGGCCCACGCGGTGGAAAAGCTGGTTTTTACGAGCAGCCCGAGCGTGACTTTTGATGGTCAGGACCAGGAGGGTATCGATGAGTCTGCCCCCTATGCACAACGCTGGCTCTGTCATTATCCGCGCAGCAAGGCGATGGCGGAGAAGATGGTCCTGGATGCCAATGGAGAGGACCTGGCAACCTGTGCGTTGCGACCCCACCTTATCTGGGGGCCGCATGATAACCAGCTGCTACCGCGCCTGGTGGAGCGTGCGGCCCGGGGACGGCTTCGCCGGATCGGTGATGGGAAGAACATGATTGACATGGTTTACGTGGAAAACGCCGCCCTTGCCCAGCTCCAGGCCGCAGACAGGTTGTCGGTAGCAAACGCGGTTGCCGGAAAAGCCTACTGGATCACGCAGGGAGAACCGGTGAACTGCTGGGAGTGGATCGACCGCCTGCTTGCCTGCGCCGGGCTGCCAGCGGTAAAGAAGTCCATGTCCAGGCGGACGGCCTGGCTGCTCGGTTGCTGCCTGGAAGCCATCTTTCGGGTTCTTCCACTGCCAGGGGAACCCCCGATGACCCGTTTCCTTGCCCGGCAACTTTCCACCTCACA
Source organism: Pirellulaceae bacterium (assembly GCA_029936215.1). GTDB lineage: Bacteria > Planctomycetota > Planctomycetia > Pirellulales > Pirellulaceae > SAT2750. The sequence continues at coordinate 1,229 of JAPYUD010000547.1, forward strand.
TTTTTTCCAGATCCAACGAGCACGCGATGACTTTGGTTACACCCCCCGGGTCTCTACCGAGCAGGGGCTTGAGCGACTTGGCCAGTACCTCAGGGACCAGGACACGGATGCTCGATGATGCTGCTTGCCAGCTGTCAGTCCAGCCGGTAGTTTCTAGGTTTCGGTGGCCCCCAGGATCGTGAATATGAGAATCGGCGGTATGCATACCGAGCGACCTGATGAGCAGAGGATTGTCATCACCGGGGTCGGACTGGCGGCGCCAAATGGGAATGATCTGCCGACATTCCGCGAGAACCTTTTGCAGGGTCGCAGTGGCGTCCAGGATTACGAGATCCGCTATATCGGTAAGACGCTGGCAGGCATCTCGGATTTTGATGATTCGCGATACCAGTCGGCACGAGAAAAAAGACGAGGTACCCGTGCCGGTAGTATTGCCATTTACTGTTGCCAGGAAGCAGTCGGGGATGCGGGACTGGAACTGGAACAACTCGACCGTTCTCGCTGCGGTATCTACCTGGGAATCACCGAGCATGGCAATGTCGAGACCGAGAACGAGGTCTTCGAACTCAGCGGATATGACTACGATGTGGCCTACTGGTCCCATTTTCACAATCCCCGTACCGTGGCCAATAATCCGGCCGGTGAGGCGGCACTCAACCTCGGAATCGTTGGTCCGCATTACACGATTGGAGCTGCCTGTGCGGCAGGGAATGCGGGACTCATCCAGGGAGCCCAGATGCTGATGCTGGGGGACTGTGACCTGGCACTTGCAGGGGGTGTTTCCGAGAGCATTCACACTTTCGGGATCTTCGCCAGCTTCAAGAGCCAGGGAGCACTGGCGGCGCACGACAATCCGTCAGAGGCGTCGCGACCTTTTGATGTCGATCGCAGCGGGATCGTGGTTTCCGAGGGGGGATGTGTCTACGTGATGGAACGCCTTTCCGACGCCAGGAAACGGGGGGCCCGGATCTACGGGGAGATCGCTGGCTATGCCATGAACAGTGACGCCACCGATTTCGTCCTGCCCAATCCAGAGCGACAGCAACAGTGCATGGAACTGGCGCTGCAACGGGCAGGCGTGACTGCCGACGCGGTGGACATTGTCAGTACCCATGCGACAGGTACCACGAGTGGTGATATCCAGGAGTGTGATGCTCTGAATCGTGTCTTCCAGGGTGCCGATGGGATCTGCTTCAATAACACCAAGAGCCTGATCGGACATGCCATGGGGGCCGCCGGGGCCCTGGAAATTGCCGGGAATCTGCCGTCCTTCCAGGATGGAATCTGTCATCCCACGATTAACGTGGACCAGTTGGACCCGGAATGCGAGGTGAATGGCCTGGTTCTGAACCAGTCACGAGAGATCGGAAGTGTGAATTACCTCCTCAATAATTCATTCGGAATGCTGGGGATCAACTCGGCTCTCGTGATTTCTCGCATCTAGGTCCCCCAGGAG
>JAPYUD010000548.1:0-1859 GCA_029936215.1 Pirellulaceae bacterium
GGCCGAGACAAACCAACACATTCTCATCAAGGAAACCACGATCAAGCAGGGAGTAGCCGTTTTCCTTTCGCTCGTCTTCCTCGGGATATTCTTTATTAACCTGCTGGTGCTGACCTTTGATTTCCCCCGCTCTCATTCCCTGACGCTGGTCATCTCCCTGCTGTCGATTTTCCTTGGCCTCGTGCTGTTGAGCCAATGGAAACCGGGCCTGCTGGGGGGGGTCTCCACGTGGATTAGTTCGCTTCAGCCGATGGCGAACGCCACCTTTTACTGGATAATCTTCAGCATTGGGATGGTGATCGCCATCGCGGTCAAGGTGGTCGTCAAGTTTGACTACTGGGAAATCCGTCCCAACGAGATACTGCATCACCACGGCCTGTGGGGAAATCTGAAGCGATACTCGGCACCCCATGTCCGCATTGACAAGGAAGTCAACGATGTTTTCGAGTACCTGCTGCTGGGTGCAGGACGACTGATCCTGCAGCCGAGCGGGGAGCAACGTGCCTTCGTACTGGATAACGTCCTGAGGATCACTCAAAGGGAAGAGGAGATCACGAAGTTACTGGGAGTTCTCAAGGTGGACGTGCGTGACGATTAGTGCCAGCCGGGACATTCTCAATCGAAGCAGGAAGCGGATGGCACGACCTGCAACCTCTACCAGAAAGAATCCAATCATGCAGCTGATTGTCCACCGTGGAACTCACGAGATCGGTGGCTCGTGCGTCGAACTGAGAACCGCATCAACGAGATTGATCCTCGATGTCGGCCTGCCGCTCGTTGACGCAGATCGCGAACCATTTGACCAACGACGCATCCGCGGGAAATCGATTGATGAATTGATTGCCGAAGGCACAGTACCAAATGTCCCAGGTCTGTTCACCGCAGGACCGCCACCTGATGCAGTCCTTCTGTCGCACTGTCATCTGGATCACGTCGGCTTGCTAAAGTTCATCAAGCCGGACATACCGATCCACGCATCGAAGGGAACCAGTCAGATGATGCTGGCAGGGGCCGTCTTTAGCCGACAACAGAGTCTCGACAAAGACCAATACAGGGAAGTGAAAAGCGGCCAGAATTTCACTATCGGGGATTTCACAGTTACACCATTCCCGGTCGACCATTCCAGTTATGGTGCGAATGCATTTCTGCTCGAAGCGAACGGACAGAGCCTGCTCTATTCTGGCGACCTCCGCATGCACGGCCGTAAACCGGGGATGGTCAAAGATCTGATGGCGGATGTGGGACCGAAGAACATTAATGTCCTGCTGATGGAAGGAACCCACTTTGGATCCAATCGGACAGAAGACCGCAACGAATACCAACTGGAAAAGGAAATCCTGGAACACATCAAGGACGCACCGGCTCTAGTTCTGGCGGCCTTCTCGCCCATCGATGTCGACCGGCTTGTGACCTATTACAAAGCGACCCAGGAGGCAGGCCGAATTTTTGTGGCGGATGCCTACACGGCCTTCGTCATGCACCTGGTTTCAGGAGAATCCGGAGTGCCCTCACCCAAACGCAAGTCCGGAATCCGGGTGTTGTTCAACAAAGTATTTCGGAATCGAAAACACGAGTCGATGGAAAAACGGTTTGTGTCCGATCAGATAACGCTTGATGAAGTGCTGGCGGAACCAAGCAAGTACACGATGGTCTTTCGGCCTTCGATGACGAAGCTGGATTTCGATGGCACCTTGCCCCAGCACAGTCGTTGCCTGTATTCCTACTGGCAAGGGTATCTCACCAAGCCCGACTGGGTGGAACTCCAGAGGCAGCTTAACGAAATCAACGGCGACTTCATTCCAGCACACACTTCCGGTCACATTTACGTGAAAGACATTATTCGGTTTGTGGAAGCGATT
>JAPYUD010000548.1:1869-2683 GCA_029936215.1 Pirellulaceae bacterium
AAGCGATTAACGCTCAAACCGTGATTCCAATCCACACATTTGAACCCGAGCAATATCAACAGCATTTCCCCAACGTGCGGGTGCTTGAAGATGGCGAAATATTTGAAGTTGATTGATCGGATTTACCTATGACGCTCACCAGTTTTTCATTACCGGCGGACAGTCAGCCCGATTCAAATGCCCTGACATCGTTGCGGGATTTGTGCGTAGACGCGAGGGGATATACAGAATCTGCGGCCACAGCTCAGCGACTTGATTCAGAACTTGCTGCGTACCAGCCTCAAGGCCTGGTTGGCCCGCTACTGGAACTGGCAAGAATCACGGACACAATCCAGAAGGATGGCACGATCTTGCGTGCCAATGGTGCAGCGGCAGGATCATTTGTTTTGTACCTGCTCGGCCTGGCCGCCCTGAACCCACTGGACCATGGGTTCCTGCTGGAACGATTCGTTGATCCGGAGAGCGGTTTGAAAGACGACCTGTGGATCACCTGCAACGTGAGCCAGGCTGTTTCAGAGCCATCGACCGGAATTCAGCCTGACGAAAGTGGAGCTATGAAGCTGCAGCTGAAGTTCGTGCCGTGTAAGCAGCTTGCTCGGACAGTAAAACTAATGGCGCAAGTGCAAGCGAGCGTGGCACTGGATGACGCGACAACGTATGAATTGTTGGGACGTGGCGATACCAGCGGCATTGATGGCCTGGATTCCTCATCCGATCAGGACGGCCTGCGACAATTTCAGCCAAAGACGATCGCCGAACTCGCCGCGGTTGTGGCGGTCAGCGTTCCCGGTATGGAACCGGCTCGGGACCGGCT
>JAPYUD010000042.1:0-14562 GCA_029936215.1 Pirellulaceae bacterium
GTGCTGGACCACGTGGTGGGATTGCCTGCAGAGAGGCCCCTGCTTGAGGAGGCCTGCCAAAGAACGGTTCGCTGGGCAGAACGATCACTCCAGGCAGCCTGTCGTGACGAGCAGGCACTCTTTGCCATTGTCCAGGGCGGACTGGATGCGGACTTGCGAGGGGAATGTAGTGAACAGCTGGTGGCCCTTGATTTCCCCGGTTATGCAATTGGCGGCTTGAGCGTGGGAGAAACTCCCGAACAGATGCAGCAGATGCTGGATGTCACCTGCCCGCTTCTCCCGGCTGACAAGCCACGCTACCTGATGGGTGTGGGGCGGCCCCTGGACCTGCTCGAGTCAATTCGACGGGGGGTCGATATGTTCGATTGTGTGATGCCGACACGCAACGGGAGAAACGCGATGGCTTTCACCGACCAGGGGCCAGTGAAGATGCGTAACCGTGTCCACCAGGAGGAGGTCCGGCCGCTGGAAGAGGATTGCCCATGTCCCGCCTGCCGGCATAGTCGGGGCTATCTGCGACATCTCTTCGTGGCGGGAGAAATGCTTGGCCCGGTCCTTCTTTCGCTGCATAACCTGACCTATTACCAGCGGCTCCTTGCCGGAGCACGGCAGGCTATTGCCGAGGACCGGCTGCTGGAGTTCATTGACCAGAAGAAAGCAGGCTGGGGTCATGAAGAGGTGGGGGAGGACTGAGACGAGCGGGAGTACTTGCCGGTTATCTGGCAAGGACTTATGATAACTCGATTAGGCGCAAATGACCTCTTGTACATGGGGTTTCGCCCAGTGTGAGACGATTTCGGAGTGGTCCTGAGTTTTTGTTCGGAGCCGTGGTAACGTGAATAGAATCATCTTGATGGTCCTCGTGATTTCCGCGGGCGTTGTTTTCTCGACCGCCGCGCTCAAGGCCCAGGAACCAAAGGGAGCGACGCCCGTTGCTCCAGCGGATGCTGGTAATGCTCCTGCTGCGGACGGACAGGACGATAAGCCGGCCCCGCGTGGGGGCTTCCTGCAGAGCCCGATGTTCATGATCATGATTATCTTCGCGCTTTTTTACTTCATCATGCTACGGCCCGGGCAGCGAAAAGAAAAAAACCGCAACGTGCGCGTGACCACGATCGAAAAGAACAGCCAGGTGATCACCCGGGGAGGGATCATTGGCAAGGTGGTTTCGGTCAACGAGGATCGTCACGAGTTGACGATCGTGACGGATGACAAAACAGATACGCGGCTGAAGATCTCACGCAGCGGGATCTGGGATCTCTATGACCCGACAGAGTCGGCTGAAAGAAAATAGAGTGGGCCGCCGGGAAGCCGGGGAACTGATTGATGTTAATGAACCTGCAGAACATGTTGCTTAACCTGCTAGCGGCTGATGGCAATGCCGGCTCCGTCGGGCTGGATGTGCGGACGGTCATCGCAGCTTTTTTTGCCTTGCTGATCGGCCTGGGTGCCTTTTACATGGGCCGGGCCATTCCCCGCATGATGGTGGAGGGGAAAAAACTGCTGGAGCTTATCACCGGCGTCATGATGGGTGCCGTGCTGTGCTACGTTGCATGGCAATCGCTGAAAGTGGCCAGCTGGGGAACGATCCTGTTCCTTGTGAGTGTGATTGCTGGGGCGATGGGAGTGTGGCTGGGAAAACCGGTGGCAGATCGCCTGCGGATCCGTACCGACACATGGCGATACATGTTCGGCCTGGCTGTTTTTGGTGCTGTCCTGATCGGTTTTTCTTTTCTCTCCCTGCTCCAGGTAGAAGATGATGCCGCCTCGGCGGACAAGGGTTTTCGTACTTTTGGCATCCTCATCCTGCTGACCAGCCTTGCTTACCTTGTCTCCCGCCTGTTTGTCGACCGTATCCGGTCTCCCGAGTACACCTGGAAGATCGCGCTTGTCCTGACCACGTTGAGTATCGCGGTCGTCGAAGTGGCTCCCATGGATTTCAAGTTCGGTGTCGACTTGAAGGGAGGGGTGAACCTGATTTACCAGCTCAAGCCGGAAGAGAACAATGAGGACGAGCCTCCGATCGATGCCCTGATCCAGGCCCTCAGTCGACGAATCAATCCCGGTGGGACGCGCGAGATGGTGCTCAGGGCTTATGGTTCACGGCAGATTGAGATCATCATTCCGGATGCCGAGGAAAGCGAGATTGCACAGATCAAGAAGAGGATCACGCAGGCAGGCCTGCTGCAGTTCCGGATTGTTGCCAATAACCATGATCACCAGACTCATATCGATCGTGCCACGGAGCAAAAGGGTGCGGATATCATCTACGATGACCCATCCCTGCCGGCGGATCAGCGCAAGCAACTCGCCCAGTGGGTACGCGTGGCACGGGATGACGAACCGGATGTGAATGATCACCGGGCGATCAAGTACAACGCGGTGTCGGATCATGTTCGTGATGCCGACACCAAGAATGTGCTGAACTTTGGTGGGCAGCGGATCAAGGATGAAAAGGCATTCGACAGGTACCTGCTGGAGGCCGGAATCGACGACGTCGAAGTCCTGATGGCGGTCGATGATGGCCAGGATATCCTCGGGGGTGACCTTGGCGTGGTTCGCGCCGGCGTCGACCAGAATGGTGCTCCCACAGTCGATTTTTCCCTGCGTGGTTCCGGGATTGGGCGATTCAAGAAATTCACCAGCAAGAACCGCCCGGACGATCGACAGGGGGTCACCCGGCAACTGGGAATCGTGCTGGACAACTACCTTCTTTCCGCTCCTACCATTCGCTCTACGATTTCCGAGCGCGGTCAGATCACGGGGAACTTCACCAGGGAGGAAATTAACTTCCTGGTGGGTATCCTGCGGGCAGGCCGTCTGCCAGCCACGCTCGAGCAGGAACCGATTAGCGAAAACAAGATGGGGGCGGAGCTTGGTGAGGAAACGATCCGCAAGGGAAAAATGGCAATTGGCATCTCCCTCGGAGCGGTGGTTGTCTTCATTATCTGGTATTACCGCTTTGCCGGTGTGGTGGCAGTTGTTGCCCTGGCCACCAACCTGCTGCTGATCCTGGCATTGATGAAGCTGATCAATGCCGCGTTTACCCTTCCTGGACTTGCCGGCCTGGTTCTCACGGTCGGTATGTCCGTCGATGCCAACGTGCTTATTTTCGAAAGGATCCGGGAAGAACTGAACCGGGGTTCCTCGCTGAGGATGGCCATTCGAAATGGATTTAGCCGTGCCACGATCACGATCGTTGACGCCAACCTGACGACACTGATTACCGCGATCGTGCTCTACATGATCGGAACCGACCAGATCCGTGGTTTTGCCATCACGCTGATCCTGGGGATCCTGATGAGTATGTACACGGCAATCTTCTGCTCGCGTGCCGTGTTTGAACTGATGGAAAAAAGCCGCCGGCTGAGTAGCCTCAGGATGAGGAGCGTTATCGGCAAGACCAGCTTTGATTTTATCGGCAAGCGTTTTGGGGCTGCGATCTTTTCAGTCGTGATCATCGTCGGAGGCATCTTTGCCGTTGTCCAGCGGGGAGATGGAATCTACGCGATTGATTTCCTCGGGGGGACCTCGGTGACCCTGCAGTTGAAATCGGCCCAGAACGATATCGAAGTCACCGGACGTCTTGAGACGGCACTGGTAGATAGTTCGCTCCATTCAGGCCTGCTGGCTGACTACCAGGACAACCCGGTCCAGTATTCCATTAATCGCGTGGATATTGGGGAGGAGAACACGGTCTGGCGGGTCGATACGTCGATCGGCAGTCCGGATGTACTGAAGCAGTTCATCCAGGCTGCCTTCAAGGCACACGACGGTGCGTCACTTCTGAGTACCTACCAGGTGGAAGTCGGTGCGGTGGCGATGGTAACGGAAAATCGGACCCAGGACCGTGGAACCACCGATGGAGATGATCCAGAACCAGACAGTGGTTCGACCGAGAGTTCCGGATCGGACTGCTTTATCAGTGCCCAGGATGAGGAAGTGGACGAAGGTCAGCCGGAGGAGGAACCAGCGACCGTGGAGCCGCCGCCTGAGGCAGAACCAGATGACAAGACGCCGGGCGAGGAGCAGCCATCGGGAGTTGTCTCTTCAGCGGCAACCATCCACTTCAGTATCGAAACGAAAAGCAAGCAGAGTGGAAAGGTCGATGCCGTCACGCTGCGGGAAATGGTCAAGGAAGCAGCCCAGTCATTGGATATCCCGATCTCAGAAAGCGGTCTTAATGTGGTTCCGGAGGGCTTCGGGGCATGGGACCAGGAGAGCACTGCCAACCATCCCGACTGGGTGGTCACGCTCCAGGAGAACGCGGGAAATACCCATGATATTCTCGAGCACCTGGAAACGAGTGTCAGTAATGAACCGTACTTCCATTCGTCTTCGACGATCGGTGGCAAGGTGGCTGGAGATACCAAGCAGCTGGCACTGGTTGCCCTGCTTGGAAGCCTCTTCGGTATCGTTGCCTACATCTGGTTCCGGTTTCAACGAGTCGCCTTTGGACTGGCTGCCGTGGTTGCCCTGATCCATGATGTGCTGATCACGCTTGGAGCAATCGCGGTGAGCAAGTACGTGGCCGTGGAATTCCTGCAACTGGAGGAGTTTCGTATTAGCCTGCCCGTGGTGGCAGCCTTTCTCACTATCATCGGTTATTCGCTCAACGACACGATCGTTGTCTTTGACCGGATCCGTGAAGTGAGGGGGAAGAACCCTTTGCTGACTACCGAGATGGTTAACGAGAGTATTAACCAGACGCTCTCCCGGACACTACTCACCTCCGTCACCACGCTGATCGTGGTGATGATCCTGTTCTTCCTGGGTGGGCAGGGAATCCACGGTTTTGCCTTCTCGCTGGTTGTTGGCGTGCTGGTAGGAACTTACAGTTCCATCTTTGTCGCCTCGCCCGTGCTGCTTTACCTGGTTTCACGAAAGCAGTCCTCTGCCCGCTAGCGAGGGCCGGGAATATGCAGCTGCCGGCCCAGCGGGAGAAGGTCCGGTGAAGTCAGGATCGATCGATTGGCATCGTAGATGCTCACTGCAAGATCGGCATTGCCAAGGTATTGTTCCGCCAGCTTTCTCAGCGTGTCGCCATCCTGGATGCGGTGATATCGATCACTGGCAGCCTCCTGGTGCTGCGACCGGCTGCTGGAAGCATGTTGAGTTTCCTGGTCAGCTTCGCCTGTCACGACTGGATAACGGTCATCGATGGAAGGCACCTGCTGAACCGGCCTCCGCGGCGCGGTTACCGGGGAAGGAATCCGCAGTCGCAGGGACTCAATCCGGTGGTGGTCCTCAATACCCTGTGAGGGAGGACTCGTGGAATTGGACTCCGTGGCAGCCAGCCACAGCTGGAGCTGGGGGCTGGAGAGGGTGAGCCGCTCGCTGGGGCCAGGATCCATGCTGGCCTGTCGCTGAAATGGTATCGCTGCACAGCATCCAGCGATCACGATACCAAGGCCCACCATCCATCGTCTGCGGGAGAGCATGGGATTTACCTGTTTCAGAATGCGGAGGGGATCCACAATGTTCATTCCAGTCCAGCAGAGCCTTAGGAAGGATCGGGTGCCGGTCCTGACGAGCTTCACACCAGTGACAGTGACAGGGATAACGGCAGGTTGGTAGGGAGAAATGTGCCGCCACTGACAATCCTGCCGTCAGGCAGGAAGTACCAGGCCTTACGGCTTCTCTTCAAAGATATTCCCTCGCCGTTTCCATTCCAGGATGAAATCCGTGCCGGCAAAGGTGAGTGTCTCGCGGTTGACGATCTTGCTGCGCAGGAATGTCCAGATGATTTCATTCGGGTTGGGCTTGAGGTTCTTTTCCCGCAGTATGGCCGATCCCTGGGAATCGGTCCCCAGCTCCACCAGGAACAGGCGATGATCCTTGAGCGCTGCTGCATCATCCGGCCTGGCCCCATGGTACCGTTCTAGCCGGTTGTAGAGTCGCTTGACATCGGAGAGCGCCGTGCTGTTCTCGTTTCCCACGATCAGCAGGGTGTTGAGGCCACCTCGGACAACCGGTTGTGCCAGCGCTGCCTGGGTGGTGAGACCCTTGAATGACTGGGGTGGCGAGATCAGGATCAGGGTTTTGACATCCTGGCCCTGTTTTAGAAATGGTGTGAAAGGTGCGCTCCAGTCTGTCCTGGCCCAGTTCAGAGCCACCAGGGCCCCCATGCCCGCTCCCACGACGCAGAGTTTCTCGATATTGCATTCTCCTGCGTTATGTCGTTCCATCAGGAAACGCTTGCAGGTTTCGACATCCAGGTTCATTTTTCCGATGTCAAGCTTGGTGATCTTGTCCGGATTAAGTTGCTTGGTATCGGTCTGTCCATTCGCCTTCTTGATCACCTGGCTGGTGCTTTTCCCATGACCCCTGAGGTCAGGAACCAGCACCGTGTGCCCCTCTTTCTGGATTCGCAGCGCCAGGGGCGACATTGCTCCACTTGATCCCTTGAAGCCATGAAGCATGATCACCGGCATCGATTCCTTCTTGAGGTTTCCCTCCAGGAAAAAAGCGGAAAGCTGGACTCCATCCTTGGTTTTCAGGGTGATCCGACGTGGCTTGGCGATTTCCTCCTTGTCATCTTTCCCCTCGTTCTGGGCAGAGGCGGTCTGCTGAAGAAGGATCATGCATGAGAATGCCAGCAGGTTGATCCCGGTAACAATCCAGGTCATGCCCTTTGCTCGAGGTGGTCGATGGAGAAGATATGGGATTCTCATTTTCGTTTCCTGTCCCGGGCAACCTTCGATGGCCCTGATGTGTCGACTAACCATTGCTCTACTGCATTTATTATCGGTCGAGCCCGCCAGATTGATTGGCCCCCAGACCATTTGTAACAGTCAGGGGGCCGTGTTTTTCTGCCTGTAGTGATTATTATAGCGCATGGAATGCAAATGAGTACTTTCCCGGCCCCCATTCGCTCTAACAGTAAGAGCACCAGAGGACCTGGATCGGAACCAATGATTCCTTGCCTTGAAAGCGTATTTGAGTGACAATTAGAAACGTCGTGGGGTGTTTCTGAGGGGCGCAGGCAAACCAGACCTATGACAGTTGGATAAGAGTGGCATGGTCGCTACTTTGTCCTGTGGGAACAGATAGCAGAATCATAAGGAACTCGACTGTGATTTCACGTCTGAAGAACTGGTGGCAGGTTCGAACTGGTGAAGAGGACACTCCTTTTGACGGTGATACCGCTGCCTTCCTGACAAGTGTCCTGATTCATATTGGCGTCCTGGTTGCCCTTGGCCTCTGGCCACTGGTTTTCCAGAACGACCATGTCGAGTTGACGCTCGAAATGCCGCTCGAGGACGAGGTGGTAGAGCTCAAGAGTCATGAGGAAGTGTTTTTTAGTGAGCAGCCGACGATCGAGATCGGAGCGAACAGCAATGCCGATGCGGAGATGGCTTTCTCAGAAGCACCGCTGGTGTCGGAAGTCTCCGATATCCCGATTCCCCAGGATATGACGCCCAAGGAAACTGGTGAGATCGAGATCAATAACCAGGTGGAGGTTGCTACCGGGCTCCACTACAACGAGATCCTTGCGGTCAAGGGACATGTTGGCGAGGGGACAACCGGAGCCAGCGGCGCGATCGACCGGATTACTCATGAGATTCTGCTTTCGCTGGAGGAGCGCAGGACCCTGGTACTCTGGTTGTTTGACCAGTCCGGCAGCCTGGCCCGGCAGCGTGAGGAGATCCACGCGAGGTTTGACCGCATCTATGAGGAACTTGGTATCCTCGAAGCCGCCCAGAATCCGGCATTCGCCAAGTACGAGAAGAAGCCGCTTGTCACTTCGGTCTACGCATTTGGGAGCGAGGTCAGGGCGATGCTGGCCAAGCCGACGGACAACCTGGTCGAGATCAAGCAGGCAGTCAAGGGTATCGAGCAGGATGACTCGGGCACGGAACGAGTTTTCCAGGCAATCTATGAAGCAACCAATGCCTACAGTGGCTACCGGGCCCCGGATGAAAACGGGGAACCAAAGCGCAACGTGATGGTGATCGTTGTCACTGACGAGGCAGGAGATGACCAGGATGGAGTCGATGCAACCTCCCGTTTTTGCCAGAAACTTGGTGTTCCGGTTTACGTGGTCGGTGTGCCCGCTCCCTTTGGCCGCCGTGAAACGCTGGTGAAGTGGGTTGACCCGAACCCCGAGTTTGACCAGTCGGCCCAGTGGGGACGAGTCAGCCAGGGTCCCGAATCGTTCCTGCCGGAGAGAATTAAGCTCCATTTTGCCGGTTCCCGTGAGGACAAGGATCCCATCGATTCGGGGTTCGGCCCCTTCTCGCTGACACGCCTTTCCTACGAGACTGGCGGGATTTACTTCGCGGTGCATCCCAATCGCAACGTCACGCGAGCAGTGTCGCGGAAGGAGACGGAGAGTTTCTCGGCACATATCAAACACTTCTTCGATCCCCAGGTGATGCGGCGGTACCGGCCCGAGTATGTTTCTGCCAAGGAGTACCTGCGGCGAATCAAGGCAAGCCCGATGCGCAGCTCGATGATGAACACGGCACAACAGTCGTGGGTGGCGCCAATGACAGAGCCCAAGACGCGTTTTGTAAAACGCGATGAGGCGACCCTGGCGAATGAACTCACCGAAGCCCAGAAACTGGCCGCGCAGCTGGAACCTAAGATCAACGCCCTGCACGAAATGCTCAAGCTGGGCGAGTCATCTCGATCCAAGGAACAGTCACTTCGCTGGCAGGCGGGTTACGACCTGGCAATGGGACGTGTGCTGGCGGTCAAGGTTCGCACCGAGGCCTACAACGCCATGCTGGCGCAGGCCAAGCGGGGTTTGAAGTTCAAGAATGCCAAGAACAATACCTGGCAACTTACACCGGTAAATGGAGTAAGCGGCGTTGGGAGTCAGCTGGAGAATGCTGGTAAAAAGGCCCGGGAGTACCTTGGGCGAGTCGTCGAGGACCACCCTGGTACCCCTTGGGCGTTACTTGCCCAGCGTGAACTGGATGAGCCGATCGGCTGGAAGTGGACGGAGGATTTCACCAACCTGGCACCTCCGCCTCGCCCGGGTGCTGGCGGTGGTGGAAATCCAGCACCAGCGGTCAACGATGCCAAGAACATGATCAAGAAGCCACCGCCAAAGCGCAAGCCGCCGAAGCTCTAAATCGCTGCCCCGCTCATTCCAGCTGTGGCTTGAGAACGTGGTTTGCTAGTTGCCTGAGATCGATGTCACGTCGTAGGCAAAATCCTCCTTGCGGTCATAGGCAAAGAAGTCCTTTGCAAGCTGCCGCGCCAGGCCCCGTATGAAGAGCCGGCGAAAGGACGATTCGCTTGTCTCGGTCGAATGCCGAGCACCGTTTTCCGGGTAGGTGAAATCGAACGTTGAAGTTTCGTATACGACGGCACCGCCATTGGCGATGTCAAAAACCGTGGTATGGACGGATGCCTTGCCCTTGAACAGGGTGGCACCCTCACGAAGTCGATAAGCTTCCAGGTCCAGGGCCATCACCAGGTCCGCCTGGACCCCCTCCCCGACCTGCGTGTAGTCAATCTCGTTCCACTGGTTGCGGTCGATCCAGTCGGCAACTTCATCTGCCCGAACCAGCTCCAGTCCTTCAACGCGTTGGGAGAGGATCCGTCCGACTTCCCGGGCAATCATGTTCGGAGGGGAGGATGGGCCGGAGGCGGGAGATCCGGCGATGCAGATAACCGCAACTCGCTTGCCCTGCAGTCCCTTGTAGGAAGCCGGAACCTTGTCTCCCTTGAGCACGTAGAGGCCATGGGAAATCAAGCCGATACAACCGGTCAATGGCATCACAAGGAGCGCCAGGAAGAGGAGAGCATGGAGTGAGAAGAGGTTCTTCGGCCGGTTTCTCATGATGGTAAATCCGCTTTCAGATGTTGTGAATGTTCAGTATCCAGTTAAGCAAGGTGATCGAAAGCCAGCATGCCAGCAGTACAAGGCTGACCAGTTCGCTGGGTGGACGAGTAATCCAGCGACTCGCCAACCCGGAAAGAAGCAGCCAGGGTGCTGCCGCGATGGCGGCAACGGCCAGCATACATCCTCCGGCATTTGCTCGAATTGCTGCCAGCAGTCGGCCCCGTACGAGGAGTGACCAGGAAGTTGTCATGCCGCAGGATGGACAGCGAATCTCCAGTCTGCTCACGAAGAAACACTCTTCCAGTCCAAGCTGGCGGTGAGTCCCGTAACCCCGTGGGGATGGATCAAGCTTGCATGCTAGTAGCAACAGGCTAAAGAGTCCAAGTCCCGCAAGGATTAACAGGAATCGAAAAACCAGGCTCCATGGTCGTCGTTCAGGCAACTGCATCTAGGCCCTCATTCGACAAATGCTGGCAGAGGATACTTGTGCGTCGCCCCGTGCCGCAAGGCCGGTTTGATGAAAAATGGCAGATGAGGGGTCAGCTGCTCTCTTCACTGAGCCACTGGTCAACCTCGTTCCGGCGGACAACCAGCCGCTCGATACCTGTTGCCTTGCCATCGTTGGGATTGATCTGTACGAGCGTACCGTGGAGCCTGACGTCGCCCGAGGCGACCGCGAAAGCGACCGGGCGAAACGTAGTGACGGCTTCGGTAACACGGTCAATGCGGCGTCCAAGGATGCTCTCGTGGGGGCCGGTCATGCCGACGTCACACTGGAATGCAGTCCCACCCGGAAAGATCTCCTCGTCGGCTGTCGGAACATGAGTGTGAGTACCCAGTACGGCGGAAACACGGCCATCGAGGTAGCGTCCCATGGTCTGCATGTCACTGGTGGCCTCAGCGTGGAAATCGACAATCACCACCCGGACCGCTGCCGGCATGGAGGCGAGTTCCCTTTGAACCGCCTGGAAGGGGCAGTCCACCGGTTTCATGAAAACTCGCCCCTGTAGGTTGATCACCCCAACCTGTTGGCCATTCGGTGCGGTGACGGTGGTCGATCCCCTGCCCGGGGAGTCTTTTGGATAATTGGCTGGCTTGATGATGTTGTCAGAACTTTCCAGCGTGTCGTAGATATCCCGTCTCCGGTAGACGTGGTCCCCCATCGTGATGCAATCCACGCCAGCATCGATTAACTGCTTGTAGTGGTTCGGCATCAAGCCGGAACCGTCTGCTGCATTCTCCGCATTGGCAATCACCAGGTCGACCGCGTGTCGATCACGGATGGCTGAAAGGCCCTCCCGGACAATCCTGCGGCCCGGTTTTCCCACGATATCGCCGATCATCAGGATTCGCACAGGCTCTCCTTTCATTCTCTCTCTGTCGATTACTAGCTCTGCTCGTGATCAGCGGGTCCTAACGGGCCAGTTCACTGAATCGCGACTCACGGATTACCGTCACCTTGATCTCGCCGGGATAAGTTAGCTGTTCTTCAAATCGGCGGGCAATATCCCGGCAAATATGGGCTGCCCTGGCATCGTCCGTCTCCTTGGCACTGACAATCACCCTCAGTTCACGTCCTGCCTGGATTGCAAAGGCCCGCTCAACCCCTGCCAGTTCCTTGGCGATCATCTCCAGCTCTTCCATTCGCTTGATATAGCGTTCGAGTGACTCCCGCCGGGCGCCTGGTCGCGAAGCGCTACAGGCATCGGCAGTCGCCACCAGCACGGTATAGGGATACTCGATGATAATCTCATCATGATGTCCCCGGGCCGCATGGACAACCGCTTCCCCTTCCCCACTTCGCTTTAACAGGTCGGCTCCAATCTTGGGGTGACCTCCCTCCAGTTCATGATCCGCTGCCTTGCCGATGTCATGAAGTAATCCGCAGCGACGGCCTGTTTCAATATCCAGCCCGACCATCTCGGCGAGCATGCCGGTGAGGAAAGCGACCTCCACGCTGTGACGTAACACGTTCTGGCTGTAGCTTGTGCGGAAATGAAGTCGGCCAAGCATTGTCAGCAGGCGTTCATGAAGTCCCTGGATGTCGAGTTCAAGGGCCGCCTCCTTGCCCGTCTTGAGAGTGAATTCGTCCATCTCGGAATGGACCTGGGCAACAATCTCCTCAATTCGCGAAGGATGAATTCGCCCATCGGAGATCAGGGCATCGAGTGCCTGCCTGCCAATTTCCCGCCGCACCGGGTCGAAACCACTGACAATCACTACGCCCGGAGTGTCATCGATGATCACGTCCACGCCAGTTGCTTTCTCAAAGGCACGGATGTTCCGCCCGTCCCGTCCGATGATACGCCCCTTCATGTCCTCGTTGGGGATGTCAACGGTGCTGGTGGTAGAGTCGGCAGTGTGGGATGCCGCATATCGCTGCATCGTGGTGATCAGGATCTCCCGGCTCTTCTCTTCGCAGATCTCCTGCATCTTTTTCTCATGGCGAATAATAATGGAACCGCTCTCCCGGGAGAGCTCCTCCTCGAGCAGTTTCAGCAGCCGGCTGGTTGCCTCTTCCTTGCTTAAACCGGTGACCTCAAAAAGTGCCTGCCGCTGCTGTTCTTCTATCCGGCCCATGTCCGCTGTACGGCGATCCAGGTCCGAGAGTTTCTCGGTCAATCGTTGCTGGGTGGATTCGCAGAGTTTTTCCTGTTTGCGGAAGTCTTCCGATTGATGCGTGAGCGTTTCCTCCTGGGAAACCAGTTCCCGTTGTTGAGCGTGAAGCTCGTCACGGCGGGCCGAGAGCTCCTGTTCAGCAGCCAGCGACCGTTCCTTGATTTCCAGGTCCGCCTCGCGGAGCCTGTTCGCAGCGTCGTTATTCGCCTGTTGCTGGGCCTGGTCAAGGATCCGCTGGGCTCGTCTGTGACCAAGACGGGCATCGATCAGCTTGATCAGAATGAACGTGAAAAGACTCGCACCAGCAGCAATTATCACTTCGGTGACGCCGAACTGGTTCATGATCTGCCCCCGTCTTTAATGGCGATCAGCTCTTGATCATCATGCGAGGAGAAGCAGCAGGAGCATGCCCTGGGCATGAGCATCCAGCTGGCAAGCGGTCCTGATTCGCACGTCATGAAACGAGAAAGCACGCTGCAGGGGAATAACTGCTTCCCTTGCCTGCGTCGTCCGGTTTCCGGGCTGGAAACCTGGCGAGAGATTCGCCTTTACGGGGCCTCCGATGGCCTGTTCTCGTAAAGGGAAAAATATGGAATGCCGGAATTCTCTGGTAATTCCCGATGCTCTGTGAGACCCGCACGGTGTCCCTTGCGGATTTCCACCGGAACAGGTTTCAGTTGCAAGTCCTTGCCCATCATCCAGCGGGCAATCCGCAGGAGAGCATATGTAAGATCCAGCAGCCACGAGTTGTTCGCCGTGGACGAGTGCTTGTTTATGTGTCGGTTCATGGACATTTACGTGATCAATGATTCGCTTGCGGTGGTAACTTGGTTTCGAGTTACGCTCTCGCCTCCCGGCAACCGCACGAATGAAAGAGCTCTATCTTTGTTAGGTCGTATGGAATGAGTTTTGGTTTTATCATGGAGCAAGGCTGGATGCCGAGGCGGCATTGCAGCACAAGCTCCGTGTAGTATGTTACCACAGTAAAATGAAACTGCAACTATTTCCGGTTCCCTGGCAGCTCAATTCCGGTAGAGGCATCCCATGGATTCGATTGTCAGCGACCACCCGCTCGTGGAGAGGCTCGAGCTGAGCTGGCCGGTGGAGCAATGGCAGGGTCTGACGGTGCTGGTGGCCGTCTCCGGAGGCGCTGACAG
Source organism: Pirellulaceae bacterium (assembly GCA_029936215.1). Taxonomy (GTDB): domain Bacteria; phylum Planctomycetota; class Planctomycetia; order Pirellulales; family Pirellulaceae; genus SAT2750. Next base: position 13,576 of record JAPYUD010000042.1, read on the forward strand.
CGTGGCGATGGCCTGTGCTCTCTCGGTGCTGGCCGGGCGAGGGAAGGCAGACCTGGTGCTTGCTCACTTTGACCACCAGTGGAGAGAGGAATCTGCCGGGGATGCACGTTTTGTCGAGAAGCTGGCAGGACAGCTTGGCTGCAAACATGTGAAGGGGCAGGCAGGCCAGCAGGGTTTCCAGAGTGAGCAGGAGGCTCGCCAGCAGCGATACGCATTCCTGCTGGAGATGGCGCGAAGCGTGGGAGCCCGGTTTGTGGTCACCGCGCACACGGCAGATGATCAGGTGGAGACGATCCTGGACCGGATCCTGCGTGGAACGGGGTTGCGTGGCCTCTCCGGTATCCCCCGCACCCGGGTGCTCGACGAGGGGATCGTGCTCTTAAGGCCCCTGCTCTGCTGCCATAAAGCGGAATTAAAGGAGTACCTCGATGAGCTGGGACAAGGGTGGTGTGAGGACGAGAGTAACCTCGATACGGACTTTACACGCAACCGGATTCGGCACCAGCTGGTGCCGCTTTTGAAGAGCGAGTTCCAGCCGTCGGTGGAAGAATCCCTTTTGAACCTGGCAGAACTTGCCGGGCAAACCCAGCAGTTTCTACAGTCGCACGCCGGCCAGCTGGCAGAGAGGGCGGTGACGGTTGCCCGGGACGATCAACAGCAGAAAGTCACCATCGACCTTTCTGCGCTGGCATCGGTTCCCCCGCTGCTGGTGCGAGAAATGCTGGTGGAGACCTGGTGCCAGCTGGACTGGCCGCGGCAGGCGATGGGGATGCGGCAGTGGAACCAGCTGCTGGAGATGATCCAGGACGAGACGACCCCCTCGAGCCAGACTTTTCCAGGGAACGTGCGGGTTACCCGGGACGAGAAAAAAAGCGGCGGGCAGTTAAAACTGACCCGCCGCCTTGAAAATATCGAAACGAAAGACTGATCGGCCGCTAGCCGGTTTCCTCGTCCCCGCCGCCACCGTCGTCGTCCGCAGAGTAGGGA
>JAPYUD010000549.1:0-2681 GCA_029936215.1 Pirellulaceae bacterium
GGACAAGTCGCTGGGACCACTCGATTTCAAGAAACTGGCGGAGCAGAGTGCCGAGGTGTCCGGGACCAATCACCCATCGCTGCTTTCCCTGCAGAACGTGCAGGGAGACGTGAAACCTCCGGCCATTCGTACCAACGTGGAGAAGGACTGGTGGATCCTGCGCCTTGCCAGCACCCTCAAGGCGGGTGATGAAACCAGGTCGCTGGCCCTGGAAATAATTGTCGTTGGGACGGCGTCGGAATAAGTGAGCCGCCCCCTGTTCTCTTTTCCTGTTCGCGGGAGTGCCAGGTCCATGTACGTGCTTCGCAGGCCTGTTGGTCACTGGCTGTGGATCGTGGCCTGCCATGCCTGTCTTGTAGCTGGCACGGTGCGGTCTGACGAGCCAGAGCCAGCGGATCCTCAGAAACCCGCTCCCGGGGTCCCCTTTGAACTGGTTTACCAGCGAGGCCATGTGGTCTTCCTGGCCGATGTCCTGAAAGAGAAGTATGGCATCAAGTCCGTCCCCGAGTCCCAGCAGCGTGTGCTGGCCCTGCAGGCGAAAGATGGCAGCCTGGTTCCGCTGGTCGAGGACCTGCGCGGCCGTTCGTTCCGCCGCGACAAACGCCTTCGTGAGATGGAGGTCGTGTTAATGGCCCGCAAGTACCAGGGACTTCCCATGCTCCAGGTGATCCGGATCTACCGGGTCGACAGGAAGAAGGTCTTCGAGTTGGACTACTGGTGCGAGATCTGCGCGATCGCGATGTACGAGCTCAAGGCCTGCGATTGTTGCCAGGGGGATATCGATCTTCGCCAGCGCCCCGCCCGGTTGCCGGTACCCCTGCCACGTTGAATCGTGCCCGGCTCGTTTTCTGTCCCTGGCCAGGACCAGTTTTGACATCCTCTTTTTTCTCCTGGCTTTGTTGTATCCGGGAAAAGAGGTCTTATAATCCGGTCACGCTGTTACCGGGTTGGCGGGGAGCCGCATGATTCGGTCATTGGCTGGTTTCTGTTGTGGGGCCAGGCCAGGAAAATTCGGTCTACCACTGATCACGGCAATGAGGTGAATTGTATGTCGGATGCAAACAAGAAGCGGGGCTCAGATTCGGGTTTCGATCGTCGTGCGTTCCTGAAAGGATCCGGTGCGGCTGCGGCTGTGACGGCAGTCCAGGCAGGTTCTGTCGCTGCCCAGGATTCCTCGGGCAAGGACGTCCAGAGCGGCTGGAAGAAAATCGAGCTGGACGTCAATGACGAGGTGGTCACGGTCAACGTGGAGCCCCGTACAACGCTTTTGGAAGTGCTTCGTTACCAGCTGAATCTTACCGGTGCCAAGCCGGTTAGCCTGGATGGGAGCAGTGGGGCCAGCACCGTCCTGATCGGTGGCAAACCGAAGATGGCTTCCACGACCCTGGCGATAAGCTGTCGCAGGAAAAAGATCGAGACCGTGGAGAGCCTCGGAGGTGAGAATCCCGATGCCGTCCCCCAGGCTTTTGTGGACAACGATGCCTTGCAGTGCGGTTTCTGCACGGCCGGGTTTGTTGTTGCCGTGAGAGCTTTCCTCAACAAGAACCCGGATGCCAGCGAAGCGGAGATCCGGGCAGGACTGAATGGCAATATCTGCCGTTGCGGTACTTATGTCGGAATCATTGACGCTGCCATCTCGGTGGCGAAAGGAGGCAAGTAATGGCTTATTTGCAAGACGAGAAACCGGCAGAGGGCCCCTATCACTGGCCCTCCCGCGAAGAAGCAAGCGTGATTGGCAAGGACCATCACCGCCTGGAGGGTATCCAGAAGGCGACCGGTGCGGCCAAGTACACGTACGATATCAACCTCAAAAACCAGCTGGTGGCCCTCGCCCTGGGGTGTCCTCACGCTCACTGCAAGGTCGTTTCCATCGACTCGGCAGCAGCCGAAAAGGTACCAGGCGTCGTCCATGTCCATGTGCTCGAACATGCCCAGCCGGGGAGCGAGATCAGCTGGCAGGGAGAACTGCTGGTGATCATTGCCGCCGAGACCGAGGGTGCGGCGGCCGAGGGTGTCGATGCACTCAAGCTGGAGTATGAACAGCTGGACGTGTTCACCTCCGAGCAGGACCTGGAAGCGGCCCAGGAAGCGGGCCGTGCCAAGAAGGGTGGCGGTAAGGTCGAGATGGTGAATGAACCGGGCGATGACGACGACGAGGATGAGTTCATCGAAAAAGAACTTGCCCGCCTGTTTGATGAATCCAAGCACGTGGTGGAGGGATTCTATGGCATCGATGCAATCACCCACTGCTGCCTGGAACCCCACGGTTCCACGGTCGAGTGGCAGGGTGACAAGCTGAATGTCTATCTTTCGACCCAGAATGTCTCCGGGACCGATGATGGTTTCGCCAACAGCCTCGGTATTTCTGCCGACAGCGTTGACGTCACCTGTAATTACATCGGTGGGGGTTTCGGCAGCAAGTTCGCACCCGATTACTGGGGAGTCGCTGCGGCCCAGATCTCCAAGGCGACCGGGCGACCGGTCAAGCTGATGCTCTCGCGCGACCAGGAATTGAAGATCGCCGGGAACCGCCCGAGTGGTTATATCAATGTCAAGCTGGGAGCTGACGAGAACGGCGTGGTCCAGGTCTGGGATTCCCATCACTGGGGAACCTCCGGCATTTCCGGCGGTGGGGTCAGCCACACCGTGGTGCCCTACGTGCTGGTCCCCAAGAACTACCG
>JAPYUD010000550.1:0-2680 GCA_029936215.1 Pirellulaceae bacterium
ACGCTGGGGACCTGGACCAGGATGGTGATGTGGACGTGGTGATGGTCAGCATGTCCAACGACTGGACCGACTCCTCCCATCCCTCGATTGCCTGGGTGGAAAACGATGGGAACAACAACTTCACAACGACATGGGCAATTGACACGGCGCCGGTCGAGTTAATCACGCTGGATGTGGGAGATATTGACGGGGATGGCAGGGCTGACCTTGTTGCCGGTCGCTTGAGAGTTCCCACCACGGTCGCGCCGGAATCCACGGGTATTGCTGTCTGGCTGAGTGGAAAGGAGACACCATGAGTGGGCTCCGGCGTGCATTGATCGTGCTGGTGGTGGTGGAACTCGCGTCTATCATCGGCCTCATGCTTCTGGTCTCCCCGGCGGCGCCGCTTCCTGTCTCGCAGCTTGGAACGCAGGAATCGGGACTGATTGAGGACATGCAGGCGGCAGAGGCAAAGCATGACCCACGGCAGATGCAAAGCTGGGTGACGATCGGTGATTTTTATTGTGCTTTTGGACTTCTGCCCGAAGCGGAGTACTGCCTGCAAGAGGCCGAGAGGCTGGGTGCGCTCGATGAAAATGGATTCCTGCTGCGAGGGAATATTCTTAGCCGGCTGGGGCGGATGAAAGAAGCGGAAAAGTACTTCCGGCAGGTGATTGACTTTCAAGGAGAGCATGCCAGCGATGCCTGGATCCAGCTCGGCCTGGACGCCCTCAGGAGAAACGACCCGCAGCAGGCAGAGAAGGCGCTCCGCCAGTCGGGAGACCAGCCGGTTGCCATGCTGGCGCTGGCCAGACTACTGATTCGAACCGACCGAGCTGCAGAGGCAGGTGCCCTGCTGGACCGAATTCTCGAGCAGTACCCGGGATCGATGCGTGCCCTGCAACTGAAGAGCTGGGCCTGCGAGGCACTCGGTGATGACCAGGGAGCCCGGAAGAACTACGAACTCTCACTGCGGCATGTCCAGATCATCTCCATGCTGACCCCGGTTCGCCAGCATGATGAGGAAATGCACCAGCAGCATGGTCCCGGCCGTTTTCTCTTTGGGAGTGGGAAGATGGAGCAGCGGGGAGACCTGGCGGCTGCAGTCGATCTTACGGAACAGGCGATCGAGGCAATGAAACCACTCAAGCGGCCTTACTACTCGATGCGATCTGCCGAGCTCTATCTCGATATCAATCTCCCGAAACGGGCACTGAAACATCTCCGCCTGGCGCTCATTATCGATGGAGAAACGGCCGAGAACTGGGAGCTGGTGGGAAATGCCTGGTTTGCACTTGGTGACAAGGAGAAAGCCAGGCGGGCCTGGCTGGAAGGGAGCCGGTTCCGGGCCAGCAAGTTCATGCCGGCAAACCAGTACATGCAGCGGAACCTGGCCAAGTCAGCTGCGGAATCCGGGGACAACGAACTGGCACGACATCACACGGGTTTGATGCACTACGAAACAGGACTCCTGGCCTGGCGAGAAAATGACCTTCGATCAGCACTCGTTGCTTTTACCGCGGCGGTCGAGAATCTTCCTGAGCATGCGGCGAGCTGGTATTACCTGGCGGAAACACGGCGGGCGGAAAGCGACCGTGAAGGGGCACGTGTTGCCTACCAGCGGTGTCTTGAACTGAATGCCAATCATGGTCGCGCCATCGATGCCCTGGCATTGCTGGAAACCGAATAAACAGGGCCGGAAAGGTCTCGCTAGTCCGCTACCGGGTGTTTTGTTAAGGTCAGCTCTATGGCCACTCTGGAGATCATCGTTTTTCTTGTCGCCCTGCTGCTCCTCGCCTCGATCCTGCTAAAACGGGCTCGCTGGCTTGGTGGATCAGCCTGGGGCAGCTTGGCCCTGGTCCTCCTGCTCGGCGTGATCGGGTCCGTGTTCCTGCAACCGGACAATGGAAACCGGCAGAAGAGGCAGCTGATTGCCGATGCCTCCACCCCGGTAAAGCAGCTCGTTCCCCGCCAGCAGCGGGAAAACGGTTACCAGACGTCGGATCGCTGCCGCAGTTGTCATCCGAAGGAACATGCCAGCTGGCACCATAGCTTTCACCGCAGCATGACCCAGCTGGTCGGTCCCGATAACGTGCTGGGAGATTTTAACGACCGCAGGCTCACACAAGGCGGCTTCGAGTACGTCTTGCACAGGGAGGGTGACCGGTTGCTGGTCGACATGCCAGATCCGGATGTTTACCTGATTACCGAGGGAGGCGAACTGGAACTGGGTGGCGAGGTCCTGGTTGACGAGATCAAGATGGTGGAGGATCTGCCGGTCGTGATGATGACCGGTTCGCATAGCTTCCAGGGTTACTGGGTACCAAGTAGCCAGGGACTCAAGCTGATCCAGCTTCCCTGGATCTATAACATCCTCGACAAGCGGTGGATGCCCTCACAGGATGCCTTTATCCGGCCGCCGGATGGACGCAAGCGTGTCGCTGTCTGGAATGAGAACTGTATCCAGTGCCATGCCCTGGGAGGCAATCCAAACGAGATTGGTGAAAGCGGCATGCTGATGAGCACGGTGGCCGAGCTCGGCATCTCCTGTGAAGCCTGCCATGGCCCGGCAGAGCAGCATGTTGCTTATTACCAGAACCCGCTTAACCGTTACCTGCAGCACCTTTCCGGGGGCGAGCCCCAGCATATCCTCAACCCGGCTGACCTGGCCGCCAGTGTTTCCACGCAGGTTTGTGGCCAG
>JAPYUD010000551.1:0-2673 GCA_029936215.1 Pirellulaceae bacterium
GAACTGTCACGTGTCCGGATTGCTGACCTGCCAGCTCTCACAAGTGGAAGACTCGGCAACAACTGGCATGAGCGACTGATCGTGGAGTTGCTTGCTGCAGAAGTCGAGGAGAAGCTGCAAACACCACCGGACGCACCCTAGAGCTGGACTGCTTCCATGAAACGGGCCACACGTTCACTGGCAGGGCCCGGTGAGCGCGGTGACACATCCCCCTCGGCCCACTCCACTTTTAGGCAGATAAAGACAGGGCCCGGCTGGTTGATGACCTCCTCACAACGTGCCGCCCAGTCATCCAGGGCAGTGAATTCAAAAACCGACGTGAAACCACAGGCCCGTGCCATGTCTGCAAAACAAAGCGATTCTCCATCCTCTCGTCGTGCTGCCGCAGCCGCCGTTGCCTGTCCCCCGGTGACCTCATAGATCCCGTTTTCCACCACCACCAGGACCAGGTTCTTCGCCCCCGCAGCAGTGATCGTGACCAGGCTTCCCAGGTTCATTAACATGCATCCATCGCCGTTGCAGATGATCACCCGCCGTGCCGGCTGCGCCAGTGCCACCCCTAGCCCCAGGGACGGAGCCTGTCCCATGCTCGAGGGAACATAGACGAAATCGAGAGGGGAAGGATCCAGCTTTGCCCACTCCCGGGCAGCCCCCATCGTGGAGATCACGACGGAATCCTGCCTGTGTGCCTGTAATACACGGAGGGCCTCAGGAAGCGGCATCGGGGAGTGCATTGGGTTTGAAGCCATGGATTTTTCGTGACTTTTCAGGCACGTCCCTCCGCCATCAACACGATACCGGCATGCCCCCCCTGCTGGCAGCTCCGGTAATGCTCCTGGAGCAATGGCTTCTTTCCAACTTCGTCGATAAACACCGAAGGAATATCCCAGGCAGCCAGGATCGGTTCAGTGAAACGCAGGCAGGTGTCCCCAGGAAGAGTCTCCGAGTTCAGGTAACTCCGGTAACCAACAATACCGAATAACGGTAAACCATAATCATGTACCGCGTTTCGTAACGCATCCCCCGATTCGAACATCCCGGTGCACTGGATCACCACCAACGGTCGTGCCCCCCCCAGGTAAAGCCCCGCGGCGATGGCCCAGGCCTCTCCCTCGCGACAGACCTGCACAAGCTCGACTTGTTCGCTCCGCGTGAACGCATCATCCCACTCCCCGAACGTACTATCAGGAATCCAGACGACGTGGGTAATACCCAGCTCAAGGAGCAGATCGACCATCTCCTCACCACTGTACATTCTGTAATCCCTTCCCGAGCTCTGGTGATCCTGCTGGCTGGCTAGAATTGTAATGGATACGAACGCCACTGGTAGCACCTGACTGACCGGTAGAAGCCCGGGGGGCCTGCTGATACGATAACGGGCATTCCTGTACCGGCCCCGCGCGATGTGGCCGGCCTGACCTCATCTATTTCATGGAACACCTGGTAACATGCCTGATCCACGCTACGCGGAACTCGCTGGGAAACTGGTCACTAATTCCTGCCAGATCAAGGAGGGCGAGAAGGTTCTTATCGAGGCCTTTGACCTGCCCGAATTAATGGTAGTGGCGCTTGTCCGCGCCGTCCGGGCAGCAGGGGGTGTTCCCTTTGTCACACTCAAGAACAACCGCATCCTGCGGGAGCTGTATCGCGAGGCAACTGCCGAACAAATGCAACTGGCCGGCGAGGTGGAACTGTCGCTGATGAAGCAGATGGACGCCTACATTGCCATGCGTGGGAGCACAAACATCGCGGAGATGTCTGATGTCCCCTCCGACAGCATGCAGCTTTACCAGACCCACTGGCTCCAGCCAGTTCATTTCCAGGAGCGGGTGCCAAACACGAAATGGGTTGTCCTCCGCTGGCCCACAGCTTCAATGGCCCAGCAAGCGGAGATGTCGAGCGAGCAATTCGAGGATTTTTACTTTGATGTCTGCTGCCTTGATTACCGGAAGATGGGAGAGGCGATCGAACCGCTCAGGGAGTTGATGAACCGGACCGACCGCGTTCAGTTAACTGGACCTGACACCGACCTTCGCTTCTCCATCAAGGACATTCCGGCCATCGCCTGCTCCGGAGACCGAAATATTCCCGACGGGGAGTGCTTCACCGCACCAGTACGGGATTCAATTGAGGGACATATCCACTTCAATGCCCGCACCCTTTACCACGGCACCATCTTCAGTGATGTCCGCCTGGATTTTAAGGAAGGGAAGGTCGTGGGAGCAACGTCCAACAACACCGATAAACTCAACGAGATCCTGGACAGTGACGAGGGCGCGAGATACGTGGGCGAGTTCGCGATTGCCTTTAACCCCCTGATCCGGGAACCGATGCTCGATATTCTTTTTGATGAGAAGATTGACGGCAGCTTCCATTTCACGCCCGGCAACGCCTATGACGAGGCAGACAATGGCAACCGTTCCGAGGTGCACTGGGACATGGTGATGATCCAGCGGCCGGAGCATGGCGGTGGCGAAATCCGCTTCGACGACGTGCTCATCCGCAAGGACGGTCTGTTTGTACTGCCGGAGCTGGAAGGACTCAACCCGGAGAACCTCCAGTAGCAGGAACCATGCGTGCCCAGCTCATGGACGATCCAATCGCCTCCGCCGAGCTGGCTGGACTAACCTATGTCAGCGATTCTGATCCTGGATTCTCAAGGCAGCAGAGAGG
>JAPYUD010000552.1:0-1246 GCA_029936215.1 Pirellulaceae bacterium
GGGTGGCGAATGGCCCAAACCATGTCCGCTTAAACCGAAGGTGATTAAAACGGAGCAGAAAGACGGGTACCGGATCGAGACAATCCGCTACGACGCCGAACCCGGCGATGCGATTCCCGCCGTGCTCCTAGTCCCCGACAAGGTCACTCCCTCCAGTCCGGCACCGGCCATTTGTATCTGGCACCAGCATGCAGGGCAGTGGCACCTGGGCAAATCCGAGCCTGCCGGTCTTGAGGGAAACCCAATGCACTTCACCGGTGCCGCACTTGCCCGCGAGGGCTACGTGGTCCTCTGTCCCGATGCACTCGGTTTCGAGGAGCGAGAGAAAGGCTACAAGCTCAAGGGCCGGAACCTGGAACGATTCCTGTTCCTCAAGTACGTGGTCGACGGAAAGTGCATGGCCTGGAAGAACATTCTCGACATGAAAAGGGCGGTGGACTACGTCGTCTCCAGGCCCGAGGTGGATGCGGAGAACATCGGCTGCTACGGCCATTCAATGGGCTCAACCCACATGTGGCTGGTTGGCCCCTGGGAACCACGACTCAAGGCCCTTGTTGGCAACTGCTGCCTCCCCACCTACAAGGGAATTCACGACAACCAGCTGCTGCACTGCTTTCCCAACTTCGTACCGGGGGTTTTTCCCCACGGGGACACGCCAGACATTGCCGCACTTATCGCCCCCCGTGCGTTACATATGAACTTCGGCGAGACCGACGGGGGCAGTCCGATTGACGAGGTCAGGCGGGGCGTGGAGGTGATTGCCCGGGCCTACCAGTCCCAGCACGCTGAAAAGAATTTCAGCCACTACATCGAGCTGGGGAGCGGCCACGTTTTGAGCGACAGGATGTGGGAACTGACGCGGGACTTTTTTGCCCGCCACCTGAAGGACGCCTGATTCCGCGAGCCTCCCGGTTCAGTCGGCATCGATTGCTCGTTGAACAGCCTCGCCCATGTCTGCCGGGCTCTGGGCCACTTCAATCCCGGCTGCTTCAAGTGCCTCCACCTTGGCCGATGCCGTTCCCTTTCCACCGGAAATGATCGCGCCGGCATGTCCCATCCGTTTACCGGGAGGGGCGGTGCGTCCAGCGATGAAGGCGGCTACAGGTTTGTTCACATGTTTACTGACAAATTCCGCTGCCTCCTCCTCGGCACTTCCCCCGATCTCACCAATCATCAGTATGGCCTCGGTCTGGTCATCCGCCTCGAAGAGTTTCAGCAGGTCCATAAACGACGTTCCCACGATCGG
>JAPYUD010000552.1:1256-2665 GCA_029936215.1 Pirellulaceae bacterium
ACACAGGTCGTCTGGCCGAGTCCACGGTTCGATGTCTGCCAGACCGCCTCGTAAGTAAGCGTTCCGCTCCGGCTCATGATTCCCACCTTGCCCACCTGGTGGATATAACCCGGCATGATTCCGATCTTGCATTCCTCCGGCGTGATCAGGCCGGGGCAATTCGGGCCGATCAGGCTCACTCCCTTTTCCCTGACGATCTCATACACCCGGATCATATCGACCACCGGCACCCCCTCGGTAATCGCGGCGATTACCTCGATCCCGGCATCGGCTGCCTCCAGGATCGCGTCTGCGGTAAAAGCAGCCGGTACGAAGATCATGGTGGCCGTCGCCCCGGTCTCGGCAACCGCTTCCTCACAGGTGTCAAAGACAGGTAAACCCTCTGCCGTTTGACCTCCCTTGCCAGGTGTCACGCCACCTACCATCTGGGTGCCATACTCAAGGCATCCACGGGTATGAAAACCACCTGCGGTGCCGGTAATTCCCTGGCAAATAACCTTCGTGTTCTTGTTGATCAGGATACTCATATCTATCGCTTGCCCTGCACCTCGTTACGACCCCGCTACACCTGCTGCGGCAACCACTTTTTCTGCTGCATCGGAAAGACTCTCCGCAGAGATGACATCCACATCGCTCTCGGCCAGCAGTTTCCGTCCTTCCTCCACCTCCGTCCCTTCCAAACGCACGACCAGAGGCACGTCAAACCCCACTTCCCGGGAGGCCTCGATCAGCGCGGTGGCAATTGTCGTACATCTGGCAATCCCGCCGAAGATGTTTACCAGCACTGCCTTGACGTTTTTATCCGAGAGCAGAATCCTAAAGGCCTCAGTCACCTGTTCCGTGTCGGCCCCTCCTCCCACATCCAGGAAGTTCGCGGGCTCTCCCCCGTGCAGCTTGATAATGTCCATCGTGCTCATTGCCAGCCCGGCACCATTGACAAGGCAAGCGATATTCCCGTTGAGCTTGACATAACTCAAACCCGCCTCGGCGGCTCGGACCTCGGTCGGTTCCTCCTCGGCCACATCCCGCATTTCGGCGATCTCAGGGTGTCGAAACAGCGCGTTATCGTCAAAGCTGATCTTTGCATCCAGGGCGATCATGTCGCCTTCCTGGTCGATCACCAGGGGGTTGATTTCCACCAGGCTGCAATCCATCTCCACGAACATCCGGCACACCTGTTTCATGAAGCGATCGGCGCTTCGAACCGTCGCCCCCTCGATACCAACTTTCTTGCAGAGCTTGCGTACCTGGTACCCCTGCAGGCCTGCATGGGGATCGAAATGTTCCTTGTGAATTAACTCGGGCGTCTCCTCGGCAACTTTTTCGATTTCCACGCCACCCTCGCTCGAGAGCATCAGGACCGGTTTCCGGGCATCACGATCCAGGACCACTCCCATGTAGAGTTCACG
>JAPYUD010000043.1:0-14417 GCA_029936215.1 Pirellulaceae bacterium
GCCGGCCAGATGGCAGCCCGTTCACTTGACCAGACATCCGCTGCCACCCTGGCTCTCTCCATCACTGGCCACCTGGGGCCGGCGGCACCGGCGGATCTGGATGGGCAGGTTTTTGTTGGCCTGGCACTCCAGCAACCCACGGGCCAGGCTTCAACAGTGCTTGTCATCGGGCGGCGACTGGAGCCGGCAGGCCGGGAAGATCGCCAGCGGATGGCGGCAGATTACCTGCTGGAAACGACCCTCCGGGCACTCCAGGTGCTCGACGCTTGCAGGCAGCTTGGCCAGGGAGAAAGTCACCGCCTTGTCAGCCCCGATGGCCTGGGCACCGAAGGCCAGCTGGTTTTTCCAGGGGCCTTTAATCCCTTGCACGACGGTCACCGGGAAATGATACGGGTCGCAGAGCGGATGACCGGGAGCCAGGTTGCCCTGGAGATTTCCCTGGAAAACGTCGACAAGCCGGCCCTGCAAGCGGCTGCAGCTGTCGCCCGGGTTGTTCCGCTTGAGGCCAACGCGGTCTGGATGACCCGGGCTGCAACTTTTACTGAAAAGGCGGAGCTTTTCCCGGGGAGCACGTTTGTGGTCGGAGCAGATACAATCGCCCGGATCGGCCAGCCGCGCTATTATGATCCGGACAGCCTTTCATGTGAGCAGGCGATCGAGAAGATCACGGCCAGCAACTGCCGGTTCCTGGTCTTTGGACGGATGCTTGATACAGAACTCCAGGCCGATGAATCACCGCGGTTCCGTGGCCTGGATGACCTGGATATTCCAGGCTCCCTGCGAGAGATCAGCGAGGCAGTGAGTGAGCAGGAGTTCCGCCTGGATATCTCCTCACGGCAGTTGCGAGCCCGGGACGAGTAAACGCAGCTCAGGGAGACTTCCTCTGCTCGAGGTGCTTGCTGTACCACGTGTTCCACATCTGGAGTGCCTTGTCACGATGGGATTCATCGACAAAGCCGCAGGTGTAGCCGTGAAAAATAGTCGTGGGGTTTCGCTGCAAGAGGGTGAACCCATATTGCTGGTGATTCTGCTTGGTCATTTCCAGCATCATCACCAGTGCCACGTCACGCACCTGTGTCTTGATCACCCCCTTCTTGATCTGGGGGTTGCTCCAGGTATGACAGACTGCCGAGTTCTGCAGTTGTGGAATCAACAGGTCAATATCCCTGGCAGTGCCGAACCGGGCGATACCCATGATCGCGTATTGCTGTGCCGAAGATGACGTGGTGGTATTCCCCAGGCGTTTCTTGGCAATCTCAAGGCCGACGTCCTTCATGTCATAATTCAATGCGATCATCAGCGGATAATAGGCAGTCGGTTGTTCCTTGTCGAGCTTCTGGATCCAGCCACCAAGCATTTCGAAGAGCAGGCCACTGTAGGGGCTTCCCTTGACCACGTTCTGCGTGCCGGTGTACTGAAGCAGGCTAAAAATCTGCTGGTGGGTAATCTGGTCAAGACTCAATTCCGGCTGGCCGGAGAGAAACAGCATGGTTGCCAGGCTCGAGGAACTGGCGACCCGTGGACCATTGGAATTGACGCTGGAATAAGGCTGCAGGGCCCGCACGCGATTTGAAAAAGTCTTTTCCAGTTGCATGCCAGTTTCAAATGCCTGCAGAAGGGCCATCTCCTCGCGAATCATGCTCACGAAGAGGGTGCGTGCAATCCGCGTGTTGCCGACCGACTCCCGGTACCTCTTCCAGCCAGGCAGGTCATGTTCTTTTGTGCCGTTGACATCGGCAATAAAGTTTGCCAGCCGACCCTCGAATTCTTCTTCCACCACCTGGGCGAGCAGGCGACGTGTCCGCAAGCGGATCTCCAGGTCTGGATTTCGCAGGCCACGGACCAGCGCCTTGCGGGCTAACAGGCCAATCTCCAACAGTTCCCGCTGCGCCTGTTCCCGGATGCGATAGGAGTCATTTCCAAGTTGCTCGACAAGTTGCGTTAATTGCTGCTGCGTGGGCGGCTCATCGGCAGCCAGCAGGTGTGCGGCCTGGAGAACCGGGGCGAGAAGCAGGCTCCAGAGGACGATCGCCAGGAGATCGTTTCGCGGGGATCGTTGGGTTAAGGAGGTGATCTGCATGAAAGATAACAAGCCGGAAATGATGGGTGGAAGAGCGTTTCATTATAAGGTCCAGGGAGGGAACAGCGTAGTATTCTTCTCTGCCGATGATTGCTCCTCGATTGAGAGTCCCCTATAAAGAATCGCCCCGGAATCCCCACTTATCCCACTTGTTCCACTTGGGCTGAGAATGTCGGAAAATGTACCGAGCGTGAGCCTGGCGGATGCCCGGCACCCCCTTTTTGCGGGTGTGGATGTCGGTGGCACGTCTATCAAGCTTGGAATTGTTGACGACAACGGGTCCACGGTGGCATTCACAAGGATTGACACCAACGCGACGGTGGAAGTGGAAGAAACGCTGCCACGCCTGGCCGACGCACTCAGGCAACTGCTCTCTGGTGAGGGTCTGTCGTTTGACGACCTGGCGGGAATTGGCCTGGGAACCCCGGGGACCATGGATATTCCGGCAGGGTTGATCCTCGAGCCACCAAACCTGCCCGGCTGGCGTCATTACCCGGTGCGCGATGAACTGCGGCGACTTTGTGACCAGACCCTGGTCGCTTTTTCCAATGATGGTGCGGCGGCAGCCTACGGGGAGTACTGGATTGGTACCGGTCGTCAGCATGACAGCATGGTGATGCTGACGCTCGGGACCGGTGTGGGTGGGGGGATCATCGTGGAGGGTGCAGCGATCGATGGTGCGCACAGTCACGGCAGTGAGTGCGGACATATTATCGTGGATGCCAGTGACGAGGCACGCATCTGTTCCTGTGGACAGCCGGGTCACCTGGAGGCCTATGCCAGTGCCAAGGCGGTGGTAGGGCGGACAACGGATGCTCTCGCGGCGGGGGCAGAATCGAGTCTTCAAGAGCTGCTGGCAACGGATCAGCCGGTCACCGCGCTGGCGATTTACCAGGCAGCGGAAGCGGGCGACCCGCTGGCCCGCTCGATTGTCAGTGAAACCGCACGCTGGCTGGCGATCGGGATCGTCACCCTGCTTCATACGATTGACCCTGCCCTCGTAGTGCTTGGCGGAGCGATGGATTTCGGTGGGCACGAATCTCCGCTGGGTCGCGAGTTTCTCGATACGATCAACAAGCAGGTCGTGGCCAGGACCTTCCCGGTGATTGCCGAGCAGGTGACGATCGACTTTGCCAGCCTTGGTGGGGACGCCGGTTATATTGGAGCCGCGGGCCTTGGCCGTTCCCTGGCAAAAAAGGTCTGAGTTCCCAACGACGAACAGGCTGGCTCAAGGGGTTTCCAGCAAGGCTGAACCAATCCACCTTCTTGTCGATCCCGGCAATCCCAATGGAGCTGCCAGGACATTCGATACCGTGGAGAAACAGTTCGGCTCAGCGAACTTCTCTGTTTTCTCAATGCAAAAAGCCGTCGAGATTGACCTGGTCGTCCATGGCCTGCCCGGTCTTGTCGAGGATGTCCGCCAGGAGGCCCAGCGGCGGATCGACGACAGCCAGCGGGTGGAGTCCGCAGCGGACCTGAAGAAGTACAACCGGGTCCTTGCCAGCCTGCAGCAGTTGCACCAGTGGCTGAGCGAGAAAGGCTGTTGTTAGAGAACCCGTCTAGGAGATTCTGCCCGCTCCTGCCACACTGGGATGATTGGCCCAGATGGGAGGCCATCTCCAGGTTCCCGGTAGTAATCCCCGATGGAAACCAGCCAGATTCGCAACTTCTGCATCATCGCCCACATCGATCATGGCAAGAGTACGCTTGCCGACCGGTTGATGGAGTTTACCGGTACGGTCAGTGAGCGGGAGATGAAGGAGCAATTGCTCGATGACATGGATCTGGAACGGGCCCGGGGAATCACGATCAAGGCTCGTGCTGTCTGCATGCAACATGAAAAGGACGGCGTCGGGTATGAATTGAACCTGATTGATACCCCCGGCCATGTTGACTTCCAGTACGAGGTGTCGCGCTCGATGGCCTGTTGCGAGGGAGCGCTGCTGCTGGTGGACGCTTTCCAGGGCGTCGAGGCGCAAACCGTCGCGAATGCCTATTCCGCGGTGGAACATGACCTCCATATCCTTCCGGCGATTAACAAGATAGACCTGAGCCATGCTCGCCCCGAAGAAGTTGCCGAGGAAATTGAACAGTCGCTGGGGCTGGATGTGACTGACCTGCTGCAGGTCAGTGCCAAGGCAGGCAAGGGGATCGCCGAACTGGTGGATGCCATTATCGAGCAGGTACCGCCGCCTGGTGGAAAGATTGAAAAACCTCTCACGGCGATGGTGTTCGACTCGCATTATGATGAGTTCCGGGGAGCGATCACCTACGTGCGGATCATGGATGGAGTCGTCCGCAAGGGAGTTAAAATCCGCTTCATCCGCGGAGGGAGTGAGCACGAGGTACTGGAACTGGGTCAGTTCGTACCGCGGCAACAGGCTTGTGACCAGCTCCAGGCCGGACAGGTCGGTTACCTGATCTGTAACATCAAGTCGCTCGAGGATGTCCTTATCGGGGATACCATCACCACCGCGGCGAGCAGGGATATCGCGCCGTTACCGGGCTACCAGGAACCACGCCGGATGGTCTACTGCGGCCTCTATCCCTCCGATGGCCAGGATTTCAAGGAACTTCGAGAAGCACTCAACCGGCTGGCGCTCAATGACCCGAGCTTCGAGTTTGAACCGGAGACCAGTGACGCACTTGGTTTCGGTTTTCGTTGTGGGTTCCTGGGGTTATTGCACATGGAGATCGTCCAGCAGCGACTGGAGCAGGAATCTGATATTGACCTGGTACAGACCGCCCCGAATGTGACCTACGAGATCACCACCACTCATGGTGAAGTGCTCGAGATTCACCGGCCCCAGGAAGTTCCTGATGCGGGGGATATTGCCGAGTTCCGGCAGCCTGTCGTACGGGTCAGCCTGGTCATCCCCGCGGAGTATATCGGTCCGGTAATGACTCTCTGCCAGGATCGCAGGGGGGTTCAGCGATCAACGGAATATCTTAGCCCAACCCGCGCCATGCTGGTCTATGAGATGGCGCTGGCCGAGGTCGTTTATGACCTGCACGATAAGCTCAAGAGTGTGACCCGGGGCTATGGAACAATGGACTACGAGTTGATTGGCTACCAGGCTGCGAACCTCGTGCGGCTTGATATTCTCGTCAATGGTGAGCCGGTGGATGCTCTCAGCGTGATCTGTGAAAAAGAGGATTCGGATCAGCGCGGCCGAGCAGTGGTAAAGAAGCTGAAACAGGAAATTGACCGGCACATGTTCGAGATTGCCGTGCAGGCTGCGATTGGCGCACGCGTGATTGCTCGTGAAACCGTCCCCGCTTTTCGAAAGAATGTGACGGCCAAGTGTTACGGTGGCGACATTACCCGCAAACGCAAGTTGTGGGCCAAGCAGCGTGAGGGGAAAAAACGGATGAAGTCGATCGGCCAGGTCGACATCCCGCAAAAAGCTTTCATGGCAGTGCTTGAATCCGGTGCCGGAAAGAATCGCTGATGGCAGGCCAACCATCCAGGGGCAGAGCACCGCGTCGTTTGGTCACGCAACTGCCCTGGCTGGGACTCTTCCTGGTGCTGATTGCAGGTGCCCTCTGGCTTCTTCGCCCTCGCCTTCCCGCGGCCATCGAGATTACAGGCCATTCCATGCTGCCGACACTCTGGGGCAGTTCATTGGAGATGCCCTGCCAGGACTGTGGTTATCCGCTGCGCTGCAGCTCTCCGCTGGATGCCGCCACCCTTCTCTGCTCCAACTGTGGTTATGACGAGAACCTGGCCAGCTTGGCCACCGAGCGGGAGCCGGATCGAGTGCACATCGTGGCGCTGCCACGCGGATCTGGGCCGGCCCGCTGGGACCTGGTTGCCATTCGCCTGCCCGGGAAATCCGCTTATGCAGTCAAGCGTGTTATCGGGTTACCGGGAGAGTTGATCAGGATCCAGGGCGGAGAGATCTATGCGGACAAGCAGCTGCTGCAAAAAAGCTGGCAACTGTTCGAGCAGCTGCGGGTGGAAGTTCACCATCTCGGCTACCAGGCGGCGAACCCAGATGATGGGCCGTCGACCTGGAAAGCGGAACAGCTGTCAACGGGCTGGACAATCTCCCCCTCGCTTCAATTCCAGCCCCGGGAGGAAGGCACGTGGGACCACCTTGTCCTGGAACGACAGCCTGCGATCCCGGGACTGGTGACTCCACCGGATCAACCCCTGAGAGGGATTGTCGACTACCAGCCGGCAAACCAGGGCCTTGCCCGTCCCCGGCTGCACCAGCTGCGTGACGTGATGGTCGAGGCAGATCTGGCTGCCACGCCGCTGGCACGTTTTCGCCTGGAGATCCGGTGCGGAGATACTGTTTACCGGGCAGAGCTGGATCTGCCGGAGCAGCAGGTGCGGCTTTATTCGGGCCCGGACGTCCTGGCGATCGCCCCATTACCGCCATCCACAGATTCCCGCTGGAAAATCGGACTGGCAGTATATGATCGGCAACTTGTCATGACAGGGGCTGCAGGCAATCACTTGGTCCCGCTAGAGATCGATCGTGAAGGCGACGGTTACCCCGTCATCCTGCTGGGTGCCAGCGGGGCCGCGGTGCAACTCAAGGGGCTACGGGTCTGGCGAGATGTCCACTACCTGGGCCCTGATCTGACCGATGAGTCCTGGAACCCGGGCAGAATACTTGGAAAGGAAGAGTATTTCCTGCTGGGTGATAACATGCCGGTCTCAGAGGACAGTCGCCAGTGGCGGACGTCCATTCAACGTCGCGATATCCTTGGAACAGTTCGCGAGTGACGCTTGTGAGCCCGCGCTGCGATGGCCCCGGTTTTCCGCTATATTTCGGTCAGGCAGAAGTGAACGAGCTTTGCTCTGGAGCCGTAATGCTGACGGCTCCTCTTTCTTTCAGAGGTTATGGAATCCGGCGATGGTGGTATCGAAAGACGACAGCACGACAACGACGGAACAGCCGATTGACTCCACCCGGGAGACAATCGAGTCGGTTGCCATGGCGATCATCCTGGCGTTCATGTTTCGCACGTTTATTGTCGAGGCATTTGTCATTCCCACCGGTTCGATGGCCAGCACGCTGCAGGGCCGGCACATGGACCTGGATTGTCCCCAGTGCGGCTATCGCTACCAGGCGGGAGCGAGCAGTGAGAATCCGGATACCGAGTTTTATCACGAGGTGGTGGCGACGACCTGCCCGCTTTGCAGGTACACGCACGAGCTGGACAAGAAGGCAGATCCGGACCAGCGATCGCACACGGGAGACCGGATCCTGGTGCGCAAGTTCTCCTATGCCCTGAAAGACCCCGATCGATGGCAGGTGGTGGTCTTTCGTTTCCCGGGAAACCCGAAGCAACCCTATATCAAGCGGCTGATTGGCTTGCCCGGCGAGTCCCTTCGGATCACGGGTGGAGATATCTACACGACGACTGATCCGAGAGCAGGCGAGTTCACGATCGCTCGCAAACCAGATAACCGGCTCCTCTCCATGCTTCAGCTGGTCCACGATTCCAACTACCGTCCAGCCGTCTTCGACGAGATTCTCTTCCCTCTGCGCTGGCAGCCGTGGAAGAAGGGGGGAGGGGCAGAGGACGACTGGAGCCGACTGGATGGAGGTAACGGCTACCAGAGCAAGGGAGTCTCACCCACTGACAGTTACCTGCGGTACAACCATATCGTGGATCGCATGATCTGGTTAGAGATCGGGGTGCTGGAAGATTTTCGTGCTGCGGGGCAGCAGGAAGAGTTCAAAAAACAGGTCGAGATGCTCAAGCAGGTTGCCCAGGATCATACCGTTGGAAAACTGATCCTGGACTACTATGCCTACAACGATCGGAACCATCGTCAAACAGACGGCCACTACTGGGTTGGAGACCTGGCAGGTGAGTTTGACGTGGAGGTGCAGGGCCGGACCGGGACGTTACTGCTGGACCTGGTGGAGGGAGGAGTCCATTACCAGTGCCAGGTGGATGTGAGCAATGGTAAGGCGACGCTCTCGATTGATGATGGCAGGGGCATGTTCATGGCAGCGGATGGCCACCCGCTCAAGCAACTGACGGGCCAGACCGGTGTCACCGGTCCTGGTCACTACCAGTTGCGTTTTTCTAATGTCGATAACGAGCTTCGCCTCTGGGTGGACAACGAAAGAATTGACCTTGATGGTCCTGGCACGTACGAGGCAGGTGCTCTAAGGACTCCCCAATGGACAGAGAAGGACCCGCTGGATGCGGCACCACTGGGCATTGGCAGCCGGCAACTGGCAATGACCGCACACCGGATGAGGGTCTACCGTGACCTTTACTATGTTGCCACCGGGCCCCATGACAGCAACGAGTACGAGGGGTACACGAACTTCGATTCCCGGGACCGGCTGGCGGCCTACCGCAACTGGAGCAGCGAGCAGATGTTCCAGCGGCGAAAGAAGCTCGATTTCACACTCAGCGAAAATGAGTTTTTACCACTCGGGGATAATAGCCCACAGAGCAAGGATGCACGGCTCTGGACCAGTGACCGGCTGGATGAATTCAGCAGTGACGTGGTAATCAAGCTGGGAGTGCGGATTGCCAATGAAACCGGCCCTCCCAGGATCGCTCAGCTGATGCCTTTTGGTGGAGCGCATGCGGTGGATATCCGCCCCGGAGATGTGATACTCAGTATCGACGGAATACCGATCAGCAATCGCGATGTCCTGCTTGACCTGGTGCAAGGGCGATTCGAAGAAACGGAAATCGCTCTTGAGTTAGATCGAGGGGGAGAGACAATAAAGCGAATTGTGACGCTGGGCCTGTTGCCCAGTTTTCATCGAGACCTGCTCGTGGGAGAGGCCTTGATGATCTACTGGCCACATCCCTGGCGTCTGAAATCACTGCCGCTTATTCCGCATTTCAAACGCATGGGTTTGATTCGCTAGGGGATGGATGGTTTTTACACCCGCCTGGCCGTCAAGGAGGACAGGACGATGCCACTGCTAGAGGTTCGTGGCCTGGTCAAGTCATTTGGACGCCGTCGCGTTGTCGACGGCGTTGACTTTCACGTCGATCGAGGTGAGGTGGTCGGGCTGCTTGGTCCCAACGGCGCTGGCAAAACCACCAGCTTCCAGATGACCTGTGGTCTGCTCGAAGCGGACGAGGGCCATGTCTTTCTGAACGAGGTCGATGTGACCCGCTGGCCGATGCACCGTCGTTCACGTGAGGGGGGGATGGGTTATCTCGCCCAGGAATCGAGCGTCTTTAGCAAGCTAACGGTCGAGCAGAATATTCTTAGCATGCTGGAACTGCTGGGAGTGCGGGGCAAGGCCAGGCGACAGCGCTGCGAGATGTTGCTCGAGCAGTTTGATATTGTCCAGATCCGCAAGTCGAAAGCAGGAAAGCTTTCCGGGGGCGAACGTCGGCGGCTGGAGATTGCTCGTAGCCTGATCGCCGACCCGGAGATCATCATGCTGGATGAACCGTTTGCCGGGATTGACCCGGTCACGGTCCAGAATATCCAGCGGATTATCTGCCGGCTGCGGGAGAAGGAAATCGCGATCCTGATCACCGACCACGCCGCGCGGGAGATTCTTCAGATTGTTGACCGCTGTTATGTCATCAGCGAGGGTACGGTTCTCTGTAGCGGGACACCGCAGGAGATCCGGGCCAACCCGCTTGTCCGTAGTACCTACCTGGGGGACATGGAGAACGACGAGCCACCCCAGGTTGGAGCAGCCTAAAGGGGTCGGGAGATGAACCTGCTGGGACTTGCCAATGCCGATTACGGGGTGCTTGCTGTCTACCTCGTCGTGATGGTGCTGGTTGGCATGTTCTTCAGCCGGCGGCAGAACTCCAGCAGCGAGTTTTTCCTGGCCGGTCGCTCGATGGGCTGGTTCCCGATCGGCATCTCGGTGATGGCGACACTGCTCTCGGCACTCAGTTATAGCGGCGTGCCAGGGGAATCCTATTACGTGGGGTTTCATTACCTGCTGCTGCCGGTCATGGTCTGGCTTTGCATCCCGCTGATGCTGAAAGTGGTACTGCCCCTTTATCACAATCTCGAGATGTACTCGGTCTACGAGTACCTGGAGTTGCGGTTCGACTCGCGGACGCGGGTGGTCAGCAGCATGGTCTTTGTTGTCTGGCGACTGCTCTGGCTGGGAGCGGTACTCTATGCACCCTGCAAGGTGCTGATCATTGCTGCCGGTATCCAGATCCCGGAATGGATCCTGCTGCTCACGCTGGGACTGATCAGCACGCTCTATACCTTCCTGGGGGGAATGCGGGCTGTTATCTGGACCGACGTGGTCCAGTCGATGGTGATGGTGGGAGGTATCGTGCTGATCCTGCTCGGTGCCTGGAGTGCCATGGATGGGGGTTTTTCTGCCGTCATCGGCATGGCCGTGGAACATGATCGAGCCAGTGTCCTGGAGACGCAGTTCAACTGGCAGGAGCGATGGTCCACCTGGGGGATGGCTCCCCACCTGCTGATCTCGATGCTCTCTTTTTACGTGGCAGACCAGATCACGGTACAGCGATTCCTGACGGCAAAGTCGCTCAAGGAGAGCAAGCGGTCGTTTCTCCTCAATTGCCTGTCGGTCTCGATCATGATCCCCGCCCTGGCCCTGGTCGGTGTCTCGCTGTTTGCCTATTACCAGACCCACCCGGCCGAGATGCGGCCGATCTGGGTTGCCAATACCGCCGAGATGGAAGGGGAGCCACTGCTCGACTGGTACCAGGATGGGCGGTTGATGGACCGGGGGACGTTTGATGAAGAGGCGGTGCGGAAGATGATCGCCGAGGGGAAGATCCTGCGTCCAAATACGGGTGAGCCGATGGAGGATCCCGAGCGGGTGGAACAGTTATTGAGTGGTGGTAACGGACAGCTCAATGTGAAGATGCTGGCGCGCAGGGATGTCAACCGTGAATGGCTCGTTCATCGCAAGGCGCAGGACGAGTTCATGCCCAGGTTTCTCACGGACCAGTTGCCGGTGGGAATTGCCGGCCTCATCCTGGCGGCCCTGTTTGCCGCCTCGATGTCCTCGATGGACTCCGGCCTGAACTCGATCTCCATGCTGGTGATTACTGACTTCCATCGCCGCTGGGGTTTCGGCCGGGCCTGGCTGGCGAGGAAAAAGGGGAAAGCGGTGGAGGATCTGAACGAGGAAGACGAGATCATCCTGGCACGTCCGCTGGTCCTGTTAATCGGGGTGCTGGCAACCCTCTTCTCGCTTACCTATCGTCACATCGAGAGCATTTTTGACATCATGATCGCGATCGTGAACACCTTCGGAGGGCCGCTGTTTGCCATCTTCATGCTGGGCATGTTCACCCGCCTGGCAACAGGCCGCTCGGCACTGCTGGCACTGGTGGCCGGGACGTCCTTCACACTCTGGATGATGGCGGCCAATACCTACGAGTCGCTCTCTTATCTCTGGCCCTGGGAACAGACCATCTCGGGAGTCTGGCCGCTGATCTTCGGGTTCGGTTTCACCGTCATCGTGGGCCTGGTCGGAGGGATGCTACTGGGGGGCCGCAAATCACGCTCGGAACTGCGGGGGCTGGTCGTCGGCCTGGGGCCGCTCGGTGACCGTGGGCCGGAGGAAGCATCAAGGGCCGTCACTATCACCGTGCCAGAACCGGCGGATGAAGCAGAAAGCGGCCTGCCGGAAGAGTGATCCGGCTGCTTGGTTGCCGCGCCGAGGGGCTTGGGGTATGAAAGAAGCAGGACGGACGCCGGTTCGTTCGCTCACCCAAAAAAGTGATCAACAGCAAGCATGACTGCTCGAGCAGAGTCTCCAGGCGGGAAATGACTGAACCCTATTTTCAACAGCTGTTCGCCGACCGGATCGGTGGCGCCGATTACGGCAAGGGAACAGAGATCTACAAGTTCGAGAAGATCAAGCGGGCCAAGCGGCAGGCGATGGAGGACCAGCCGGACCGGATGCTGGTCGATTTTGGTATCGGCGAAAACGACAGTACGGCGGACGAGTCGGTTCGCCAGCAGATGGCCGAGGAGATCCACAAGCCGGAAAACCGGGGTTATGCCGACAACGGGGTTGTCGAGTTCAAGCAGGCTGTGGCCCGCTTCATGCAGCGACAGTTTAACGTCGAGCTGGATCCTGCCACGGAAGTGAACCACTGTATCGGTTCCAAGACCGCGCTCTCGATGCTGCCCGCCTGTTTTATTAATCCTGGCGACGTGACACTGATGACCGTGCCGGGCTACCCGGTCGCCGGCACGCACACGCGGTACTACGGCGGCTCGGTCTTCCAGCTGCCGCTGCTGGCCGAGAACAACTTCCTGCCGGACCTGGAGTCGATCCCTGCGGATATCGTACAGAAGGCCAAGTTGCTGGTGATCAACTATCCCAACAGCCCCACCGGACGGCTGGCGACCGGGGACTTCTTTGCCGAGGTGGTGGAGTTTGCCCGCACCAACGAGATCGTGGTTATTCAGGATGCTGCCCATGTACTGCTGACGTTTGACGGTCCGCCACGGAGTTTCCTCGAGACGCCGGGGGCCCGCGAGGTGGGGGTGGAGATCCACTCGCTGTCGAAGGGGTACGATATGATCGGCTGGAGGATCGGCTGGGTCTGTGGTAACCGGACGATCGTGCAGGCCTTCTCGGATGTCAAGGATAACTCTGACTCGGGCCAGTTTATTGCCATCCAGAAGTCAGCCGCGGCGGCCCTGGATGACGAATCGATTCCAGGAAGGATACGTGCAAAGTACGAGCGCCGGCTGGAGAAACTGGTGGCCATGCTCGGTTCGCTGGGATTCCAGTGCAAGATGCCGGGAGGATCGTATTTTCTTTACATGCGGGCGCCTGGCGGTGTTGAAGGGGGCCCCTCTTTTGAATCGGCCGAGGCAGCCAGCCAGTACCTGATTACCGAGCATGGTATTGTGACGGTGCCGTGGGATGATGCCGGGTCGTACCTGCGGTTCTCGGTGACCTATGTTGCCGATGACGAGGATGCGGAGGACCGGCTGATGGAAGAAACCGCCAGCCGCCTGGCCGGGATAAGGTTTCACTTTTAAGGGGATGGTGGAGATGAAGTCGAACAGGATCTGTCTTCTGCTTGTACTGCTGCTGGTGGGGGTGCAGCCGGGCTGTAGTACCAAGCCACAGAAGATAAGGACAGCAAAAGACGATTTCCAGGTGGCAACCAAGATTGCTGATGCCCGCCGCAGGGCCAACCGCATGTTACAGATTGCCCAGCAGCAAAAGGAACAGGGCAGCCTGGGGGATGCTTCCAGGTCGGTGGGGTCCGGGATTGATGCTGCCTTCAAGGTGGAGGATGTCTACGAGCGCTGCCGAATCCTCAACCGGGCGATCTATATCTACAACGGTATCGGGTACGGACACCGGATCGATGAGTCGCCCCATCCCCTGAAGAAGGTGGCGGGTGACTGGGAGAATATCGAGGACCTTGGTAACCGCATCGAGATTGGTGCGCAACTGTCTGAGATCTACAAGAAGTTCATGGAAAAGAACACGACCGCGGAAATGTACCTGGAGGAATGCGAAAAGTGGGCCGGCCAGATCGAGTCACTCGGTGCGGAGGTGCGGGCATTGATGGTGATCGCCTATTACTGTCACCGGCTGGGGCATGACGAGGACAGCGAGCGGCTGGTAATGGCGGCACTGGAAAAGTCGACCATGGTGGAGAGTGGCCGACCGCAGGCGGACCTTTACGGGGAGCTGGGAACCCGGCTTCTGCGGCTGGAACGCAAGGAGCAGGCGGCGGAGGTGTTCGAGATTGCCCAGCAGGGTGCCGATGCGATCGAGGAAGATCTCAGCCGGGCTTACGCCTACCTGGACCTGGCACAGCGGCTCAAGGCGAAGGGGGATACGGGGAGCAGCAGCCGGCTTCTTAGCGCGGCCGAAAAGATTGCCGAGGGACAGGCGGAGGGGGCCCTGAGCCAGGAATTACTCGATAAAATTCGAGCGGAACGGTAACTCGCCGCCGGTAATTCGTGGTCTATAATAGAAGTAAGCTTCCAATCTGGCGGCCGAAGTGACGAATGACAGGTAGTATCAACGAGACTTTACGTGAAAGGGGGCGAACTGGATTCGACCGGATAGCAAGAAATGCCAGTGGCGTGCCGTGGTTGGTCAGTTGGCCACGTTAAAAGCTGACCACATTTTATGTGCTGAGGATAACCTCGTACTGGCTGCCTAATTAAAGGTAGCCCTGGCCGATGGACTTCGCCGGAGAGTCCTGAAGGCTGGTCACCAATTCCGGATCGTTCACGGTCACTGTGGGTACGCCGTGAATTAAATTAGTTCCCGCATCGCCAACCTGGAACCCTGTCGATGGGGGTCCAGCGTGGGTTAAATTAAATAATCGACTATGCACGTAGAAGCTGTCGTGGAAATATCTCGGGACGCGGGTTCGATTCCCGCCGCCTC
The DNA here is from genome assembly GCA_029936215.1 of Pirellulaceae bacterium. Classification (GTDB taxonomy): domain Bacteria; phylum Planctomycetota; class Planctomycetia; order Pirellulales; family Pirellulaceae; genus SAT2750. The sequence continues at coordinate 14,416 of JAPYUD010000043.1, forward strand.
CA
>JAPYUD010000553.1:0-2662 GCA_029936215.1 Pirellulaceae bacterium
ATATCACCTCGCCCGAGGATGGTTCGGTGGAAGAGGTCTTTGCCAGTGAGGGCCAGACGGTGCCGGTTGGTGAACCGCTTGTCCGCCTGGTAATGGAAGAGAGTTCCCAGCGGTCACGTCCATTAACACAGGAGCAGTCCGGCACACCGGTGCTGACCCGTGACAAGTCAGTGACCACTTTCAAAATCCCCCACATGACGGTGGAAAAATCCGCACTGCAGGTTGGAATCTCGGAGGTCAGCGTGGTGACCGGCAGCCGGGTCGTTTCCAACGAGGAATTACTGGTCAGCCATAGCGACATGACACCTGGCGACATTATCCGCCGCACCGGGATTGAACATCGTAACTGGGCCCAGAATGAAGAAAATGCTGTCAACATGGCAGTCGCGGCAGCATGGAAACTGCTCGAACAGGAAAAACTGATTGCCGATGACCTGGACCTGGTGATCTGCAGTACCACCACTCCTACCTCGGTGACTCCCTCCATGGCGTGCCGTATCCTCAACGGGCTGAGCCTGGGGGATTCGGAAACAATGATCCAGGCATACGATATCAGTGCTGCCTGCTCGGGATACCTCTACGCCCTCCAGGCCGGGTACGATTTTCTACAAAGTACTCCACAGGGACGTGTGATGGTGGTGACCGCCGAGGTACTCTCACCCCTGCTCGACATGTCGGATTTTGACACCGCCATCCTGTTTGGAGATGCCACCACCGCGACCCTGCTCTACGGGGAAAACCATTTCAGCCGGAGTGTTGCCAGCCTGCACCGTCCCGACCTCTCTGCCAAGGGAGAGGATGGCAGCACCCTTTCTGTTCCGCTGATGAATGACGGGTTTATCCAGATGAAGGGAACCCGAGTTTTTACCGAGGCCGTACGATCGATGATTTCCAGCCTTACCCGGGCATGCGAGCGGGATGGAATTGCCGTGGATGACCTCAGCATGGTCGTCCCCCACCAGGCAAACCAGCGGATCATTGATGCCATCCAGAGCCGCATTAACCCCCAGGTTTTCAGCAATATCCGCCACTACGGAAACACCTCGTCCAGCAGCATTCCACTCTGCCTGCATGACCTCTTGCCCGGGGCCGAGATGGGAGACCGGTTTGGACTCTGTGCCTTTGGCGGCGGTTTCACCTTCGGGGCGGGGATCATCGAGGCCCATGGAAATGGATCCTCCAAGCCCGAGAAGTCCACCTAGCAGGATCTCGATTGATGGACCAACCGCTCGGGCTGCTGGAGACAACCGGCTTTACCCCGGTCGCTGCCGGATGATCACTGCTCGTCGTTGTCGGTACTTGGTTTGACCGGCTCAATTGCCAGAGAACAACCACCCGTTCGCAAGGCATACTGAGACGCCGAATGTGATCATGCTTAAGAAAAGCAAGAAGTAGTAGTTCCTTCTTTTGCAGCACTCTTCTTGGTGTTCTTCGTTTTTCATTGTGATGCCACTATTCGGTAGATTCTTTGTCGAGGTCTTCCAGTTCCTCCTGGCATTCCTTCGCCAGTTCTTCCGTTTTCTGGTCGCACTCCTGAAGAGCAGCTTTGCCTTTAACAGACTTTAATTCCGTGTCTTTCTCCCCTGGCGGGGATTCACTGTGTGCCACGCCAAACAGGTTCCCATAGATCATGTAGAACATCGGAATCAGGAAGAGGATCAGGAAGGTTCCCACGATCAGGCCAAAGGTAATGGCGGTCGCCATCGGCTTGAGCAAGTGTGCCTGGAAAGAGGTCTCCAGAAGGAGCGGGAACAGGCCTGCCACCGTGGTCAGGGAGGTGAGCAGTACCGGGCGGAAGCGGTGCCGGCCCGCGTCGACCAGTGCCTGCTTCAGAGCCACACCCGCCCGGACCCGGCGATTGATGAAATCGACAAGCACGATCGAGTCGTTAATGACCACCCCGGTAAGGGCCACGATTCCACACATGCTCATCAGGCTAATATTGAATCCCATCAGGGCATGTCCCCAGACTGCCCCGATCAGGCCAAAGGGAATGATGGCCATGATCAGAAGCGGCTGGAAGTAAGAGCGAAACTCGATGGTCAGGACAACGAAGATTGCCATCAGGGCGATCAGGAAACCGATCAGCAGACTCCGTACCGACTCCACCGTCTGTTCCTGCTGACCCTCCCAGCGAACCATCACGTGGGGGAATTTCTGCTGCATGATCGGCACAACGTTCTTGCGGAAACGAGCCACGCTGGCCGCCGCGTTCCCGATCGCCTCGTCCATGTCTGCCGTGATCGTGACCGACCGCATCTGGTCAAGCCGGTTGATCTCGGCGTACTTGAGCTCCTCCTTGATATCTGCCAGTTCGGTCAGTGGGCGCTCCCTTCCGTCTCCGGCACGAACCCTGATCCGGTTCAGATCTGCCAGGGATCGACGCTGAGCTTCCGGGTAACGGACCATTAACTTGACCTCGTGCCGACCCCGCTGCAACCGCATCACTTCCTCGCCGTAATAGGATCCACGGATCGTGTCAGCCAGTTCTCGGGCAGTGATCCCCATGGCCAGAGCCCGGTCCTTGATCGAAAACTGGTATTCCGGTTTCCCCAGGTACATGTCGTCACCGATATCAAACACCCCCTGCTCCTTGGCAAGCTCGACCTTGCAGAAATCCCGGGCAGCCTCCAGTTCCTCCATGTAACCACGTGGGACGAGT
>JAPYUD010000554.1:0-2654 GCA_029936215.1 Pirellulaceae bacterium
GGCGTACTCCAGAGTTCATTTTTGCCTGGACCAAACTCGATCGGGACAGATGCTCCGCTACCAATCCCACTGCTGTTGGGGCCGCGAAACTGTGGCCAGTCTGCCGTCGCCGTGCTGATTAACAGCATCGACGCGAAACCAAGAGAAAGTGCAGATCTCATCACGACGGGTCCTGTCCGCTGGGTCTGACGGTCGTCTATTTTCCGGCATCCTTGCTGATGCAGTATATTTTCGAGGCGGTGCGGATCAGCAACTTCCCCTGGCAGATGGAGGGGGTTGCGATGGCAAGTTCATCCAGCACGTTCTTTCGCTCAACCGTGAACTCGCGGCCGACCGGCATGACGTGCGTGGTCCCCTGCTCGTCCAGGAAAAAGACCTTGCCGTTGTAGGCCCAGGGGGACGCCGTGAAGGAGGCACCCTGGGGAAAGCGTTTGCGATTGTAGACCAGTTCCCCACTGACCGCGTCATGACAGGTGATCATTCCCCGGTCCAGGCAGGTGTAATACAGGCCCTTGTAAACAATTGGCGAGGTGTTGTACGGTCCCATGCCCTGAACGGACCACTTGATGAACTCGTTGGAGCTTGCCCCCTCCTCAAGCGAGATATCTCCCTTGGCACCTGGTCGGACGGCGAACACCGGTCGCTTGTTGTCCTGGAAATAACCGGAGGTAATGTACAGAAGGGTCTACACGACAAAGGGTGAGGGGATGGTGAGCACCGACATCTGGCCGTCAAAGTGCCAGAGCAGTGAACCATCAGGAGCATAGGAACGGTTTTCGTTCTTGCCAGGGATCACGATCTCGGTGCGTCCGTCGTACTCCCAGACCAGCGGTGTTCCCCAGGTGCTTCTTTCTTCCCGCTCGACTCGCCAGCGGACCGTGCCCGTGGCGCTGTCATGGGCCGCCAGGTACGATTCCTCCTGGTTGTCATAAACCATGATCACCTGGTCTCCCTGGACGACCGGTGAGGCGGCGGCCCCGTAACCGGCCATCGTCTTTTTCCCTTCGATCTCGTGTGCCCAGAGTTGTTTTCCCTTGAAGCTGTAGCAGTAGAGCCCAACGTCCCCGAAAAGCACGTAAACACGTTTTCCATCGGTGACCGGGGTCTCGGCCGCATAGGTGCTCTTGGGATGCCTGGGGATCGTCGGTTTGCCGGTATGCGCTTCATGTTTCCAGAGCATTTCTCCAGTCGTGAGGCTCAGGCAGTAGACCATCCAGTGATGGACCGAGTCCGGGGGTGTGGGACGGCCGCCGCCGAGGTACAAGCCTGCCCTTGGCGAATCGTACTCGGCATCGCTATGTACGGCCGAGACGAAGACCAGGTTTCCAAACACAACCGGGCTTCCCCAGCCACGTCCGGGGATCTCCGCTTTCCAGAGCACGTTTTTTTCCTTGTCCCACGTGTCTGGCAGGCGAGGGTCGTCGGCGACCACCCCGGTTCCGTTCGCGCCGCGGAAGCGAGTCCAGTTGTCCTGCGCTGTGAGAGAGTTGGCCAGCAGCAGACAAAAAAGAAAGAGGGCCAGGCAAAGGAGAGTCTTATTGCTCATCGGGATCCTGCCGTTTTGAAAGAAAAGAAGATCAGTTGACGCCCCTTGAGATCATGCGGGCCCTACCCGTATGGTCTTCACCTGAACGTATTGTGACAACGGGCAGCTTGCACCATCAAACGTCATGAATTACTGCCGCAGGCATTATCCCGCCCTGGCGCCTGGCTCGCAACGGGAGAAGGGGTCAGGAGACCAGGCCTGGAATCGGGTCGGCCTGGTAGACGTGATAGGGACGCCCCTGGAGATCTTGCCAGGTGGCGTGGCGTGGAATTCCGAGTGCCTGGTAGATAGTGGCGGCAAAGTTCTCGGGAGTCTGGGGATCGGAAGCCGGGTAGGCGCCATTGCGATCCGAGGAGCCGATCACCCTGCCTCCCTGGACTCCCCCGCCGGCAAGCAGGATCGACTGGCAGGGTGCCCAGTGGTCCCGCCCGGGAAGCTTGTACACGCTCGGCGCCCCGTTAAAGATCCGTGGCGTGCGACCAAATTCCCCGGCCATGATCACCAGGGTCTCATCAAGTAATCCACTTTCGTGAAGATCATCCAGCAGTGCCGAGACAGCCCGGTCGGTGGGAGGGAAGAGGAAATCCTTTAGCAGCGGGAAGTTGTTTCCGTGCAGATCCCAGCTGCCAAAGTTGCCCAGGTTGACCTGGACCATGTTGACGCCGGACTCCACCAGTCGGCGGGCCATCAGCAGTGACCAACCAAAGGAATTGTCACCATATTTTTCCAGGATCTTCGGGTCTGCCTTGCGGACATCAAAAGCCTGCCGTACTGCGGGATCAGTCAGTAGCGAGGCGACCCCCTGTCGAAGGCGGCCATAGCTTGAGACATCGGCAGCCTGTTCCAGTTGCTGGCGTTGACGGTCGATGTTGCCAAGCAACGCCAGGCGGTCTTCAAAACGGTCTTGCAGAATGCCCTCCTGCAGCGAAAGATGCGGAACCTCGTATTTCCAGTCATCCCGGTCCGAGGCGACCCCGTCATGCAGGTTAAAGAGGTACTTGGGAAAGGCTCCCGAGTAGTCATGGTAAGCATGGGGTTTGTCCGTGCAGTGAATCAGCCAGGGCTCGTGCTGGGGGCCGAGCAGGCCGGCAAATTGGCCGGAATAGGT
>JAPYUD010000555.1:0-2647 GCA_029936215.1 Pirellulaceae bacterium
AAGCCGAAATCGGTGACTAAGTCGAGTGGCCCGCGGAGTTCGGACGCAAAGGAATGGAAAAATTCCCTGTCAGGACCGCGTAGTTTTTGAAATATAACGAGCGGAAAAAATACCCCCCTCGCTCCGTAGGGATTACAAAACGTGGCAATTGCGGTAACCCCAAGGATGCCCGAAAATCGGCGAGGGGAGACCGGAAGGGTTGACTTCCCATCCCTGTAGCTTCTTGCCATCGCGTCCAGGCAGTAACAACCGATGATGACCCACTGCAATACAAAAAGAGATTGTGTGTTCACCCATGCAAGCTGAACCACCGGAAGAAACCAAAGTAGCCGGGGACGCCGTTCTGCGGAATGAAGAATCAGGAGTGTTGTTGCCAGGAAAGCAATGGTGACGACTTCGGGCCGAACAAGGAATCGCCCGGCGAAAATAAAGACCGGAACGATCCAACAGAGTACATCGATCGCGGGATCCCAGTTCCGTTTTCTGATCGAAAGGCAGGCGAGGAATGCCAGCATGCCGACGATGCATTTCACGATTACCAGCCCCGCTGCGTTTCCAATGGAATACACCGTCGAGGCAGCCAATTGGAACAGCCAGTGCAAATCAATCCAGGGCGCATCCGGGTTGGTGTAGGTGTACCAGTCGGTGGCCGGTATTGTTCCGGTCTGGAGGATCAATTCCCCGGTCCTCAAGTGCCACCAGATGTCCGCGTTGACCATCTTGAAAAGTCCCAGAAGGCCCACAAGCCCAAGGAAGCATGCATGCCAGGGTAGGACCCGTGGAGAGAAGGGTGCCATTTGCCGTGGAGCTTTGGGCGGGTCACTCACACGAACGTCCTTTCTGGACAGAAAGGCCGCCGATCTGCGCAAGTTTTTCATCGCTAAGGTAGCAATACCGGTTGACCCAGATGCGAGATTCGCTGGCATGGTATGCCGTGTTGATGCGTTTCGTAAAATCCTCTACCGGCCCATAGCCATGTTCCAGGGCAATAACGGGAGTACTGCCCGCCTGCTTTTGCGCTGTGGCTATTTTCCTTATTCGGACCGCGGAATCACCCGGGTGCGGGTCACCAGGGGAGGGGTAACGGACATCTTCGAGGACGCCTGGCGGCGAGTCGCTACTCATGTCAAATAAATAATAGAGGGCTTTCAGGAGCGATTGCTCTCCCAGGTCGCTGTTGCAGTGGAGGAGTTGCTCGGCATACGACCGAATCATCATCAACCAGTGCATTCCGTAAAGCTTCACGCAAAAATGGTTAACCACATCTCCGCTTCCAGCGAAGTCGATGCCAGATAGGTCGGACCACGGAGGTGGGAAAGCATGGGCCACGAGTTCGACATCCGGCCGACCGGCGTCATCCATCGCTTGTCGGAAACCCCGCAGCAGGTGATCGGACGCGGCCCGCTTGAGCCGTACGAGGTCCCAGAGCACTGGATGGTGTTCCCTGAAGACGTCCGCCAGGGGAGGGGCGACGGGGGAAACGTCATTTTTCCAGGCTTCCAGGAAGTTCTCGATATTCAGATCCGTAAGTTCCGAGTGTAGGAATCTGTAAACAGCAAGGACATCATCCTGAAGCCGTGTGAAATCAATGTCCAGTTCCTCGGCGAAGGGGGTAATATGGGGATTGAAATCCATAAAGATGGAATCCAACTCGTAGGGGGGGTATTCAGGCCAGTCGAATCGAATGCCATCAACCTGTGGATAAGCCCGTAAAAGGTCATGGATCAGGGCGCGTTGATAGACGCGTAGTTCAGGCGCCACCAGGCATGCGTTCGCCGCCACGCGATCTCCTGGGGCGGATTTGTCTGGCATCCGAGGCAGGTCCTCCTCCCTGGGCTGGCCGAATTGAACCCGGTAGCCTGGTGGAATTGCCGCTTGCACCTGGAGGTAGGTCTTAAGGCCCCGATCACGGGCGCTGTCGAGAAAAGAACCCACCAGTTCGCCGCTCTCGGCCGTCAAGGAACACGGTTTTGGTGGTTGATAGGGACAACCCTCATACAGGCTTCCCTCGGGCGTAAAACTCGGCGCCGTGCGAACCCAGAGCTCCCGACGGCCCCAGAGGGGCCTGTCCAGTAAACGGACCTTTCCGGCCCCCGCATCGATGGGAGGTTCCCTCTGCCCATCCCCGTCCGCGACGGGCTCCATCACGTAGGGCGAAGTCGTTACGGAAGTTACGGCCGCGAGTTCCGTGAGGTTATCCAGGACGCCGTCAATTGACTCATGCTGGTAGAACTCGGGCATCACCGTAACGCCCACAAAATGTCCCGCCATGGAATTACTCCCCGGCATCGGGCTGTTCGGAATGACGCGATTCTTCCTCTCGTGCTTTGCGAGCGGAAATGAAGGAGCGAATACAGAGAAACACGAACAGCGTACAAATCACCCCCATCAGGAGTATCATCGTGTTGGCTTCCTTCCCCTGGGCGAGCATCGCGATCGCTCGGCCCCAGGCAGCAAATGCTCCCACGAGAGATACAGTTGCTGCTGCATGCATCGCGTGCTTACGCCTCGTTTCCTTTTGTCCAGCAATCCCGGCAATCATGAGAAGGACCCCAACGGCGGCCGGGATCAAGGCGGTAGGACTCTGTGTCTCGTAACCGAAGTAACCGAATAGACCCACGATTACCAGGGCCACACCGAAACTGAT
>JAPYUD010000556.1:0-2645 GCA_029936215.1 Pirellulaceae bacterium
TTACCAATGTTGCTACCAGTGCCCTTGTCGACGAGATCTCACTTGCCGGTAGCGTGATCGCCGACGATTTTGACAATGACCGGTTGCTCGATTTGGTCGTCTCCAATTGGAACAGTAACGGCCAGTTACGTTTCTTTCACAACAAGGGGGACGGCACATTTGAAGACCGCACAGAGGCTGCAGGACTGGTGGGATTTTTTTCCGGGTTAAACCTCGTGCAGGCCGATTATGACAACGACGGAGACCTGGACGTGTTGGTATTGCGTGGAGGCTGGGAACTACCGACCCTAGGGAAAGACTATATGCCCAATTCTTTGCTTCAAAATGATGGACAGGGCCACTTCACGGAGGTCCTTTACCAGGCCGGGCTCGGGCACCATCACTACGCCACTCAAACCGCAACATGGTTTGACTATGACCTGGACGGCGACCTGGACCTGTATATTGGCAATGAAAATTCGCCCTGCCAGTTATTCCAGAATGACGGAGCCGGCTATTTTGTGGACGTGGCCCACCAGGCCGGTGTCCAGAATGGGGGCTTGGCCAAGGGCGTCGCATCCGGCGATTACGACGGGGACGGTGACACGGATCTGTATGTATCGAACCTGACCGGAGACAACCGCCTGTTTCGCAATAACGGCACGGGGACGTTCACCAACGTGGCAGAAGAACTGGGTGCCACGGGACCCATGCGAGGATTCCCCACCTGGTTTTGGGATTTCAACAACGACGGGGTGCTGGACATCTTTGCCGCATCCTATGCGGGAGGAGTCGACGATATCGCCGCCAGCTACTTCTTTCCCGACAGGCCTTCCACTGTCGACCTGGACCAGCTTCTCCTGGGAGACGGGAAAGGGGGATTCCGCGAAGTCGGTGTTCAATATGGACTCACCCAACCCACCCTGGTGATGGGCGCGAATTTTGGTGACCTGGACAACGACGGCTATCTCGATTTCTACCTTGGCACCGGGATCTGGGAATATCACGGCCTGATGCCCAACCTGATGTTCCACAATCGCGAGGGGAAGGGGTTTTCTGATGTGACCACTTCCGGCGGATTCGGACACCTGCAAAAAGGACATGGCATTGCCTTCTTTGACTACGACCACGATGGAGACGAGGATGTCTTTGTCGAGCTGGGTGGCGCGTACCTGGGCGACGTATTTCAGAATGCCCTGTTTGAGAATCCGGGTTTCTCAAATCACTGGATCAAGATCCAGCTTTCTGGCACGCAGTCCAACCGTTATGGCATCGGTGCACGGATTCGCATCGACCTGGCAACAGAATCTGGCAGTCGTTCGATCTACCGCTGGGTCGGCAATGGAAGCAGCTTCGGTGCCAATTCCCTCCGGCAGGACATCGGTCTCGGAAAGGCCCAGAACATAGCCCGCCTGGAGGTCTACTGGCCGGTCAGCAAGACGACCCAGGTTTTTGAGGACGTCCCATCGGGATGCCTGATCCAGATCAGCGAGGGCAACCCGGATTTCAGGAACATCCCTCTCCCGAAAATTACCAGAAAAACAAGTTTCGAGTGACAGCAGGCGGTTACACCTATGCCGCCTGGTTTGAAACCATGATTTCCCGCGGGTATGCTTCTAATTATCCCGGTACCCGTCACAAGAGAGGCACGAGGCCAGATCATGCAGTTCCGTTTTACCCTCCCCCTTGTCGTCGCCATCGCCATCCTGGCAACCCCTCTTGAGGCCAATGACAAACGTCGTGCAGCAAGTGTCGATTTTGCCAGCCAGGTTCTCCCCCTGCTTTCGGACAAGTGTTTTGTCTGCCACGGTCCAGCCGGGGAAGCGAGAGAGGAGCTCCGGCTTGACTCCTTTGCTGCTGCCACCCGAGAGCAAGACGGACGCCGGGCGATCAATCCCGAGTCTCCGGAAAAAAGCGAGATCCTGAATCGCATCCATTCCGCGGACGAACCAATGCCCCCGGCCGACGCCGAGAAACAACTTACCGAAGAAGAACGCGAACTGCTCGATCGCTGGGTCCGGCAAGGAGGTGCCTATGCCAGCCACTGGGCATTTGTCCCACCACTAAAAGACCCGCTGGCAAGCAGGGCTGGAATCGACCAGGCAATCGATACCCTGGTTCTGCAGCGTCTTCGCGAAGCCGGCCTCCGCTTCGCTCCTCCGGCTGACCGCGAGGTACTTGCCCGACGAGCCGCACTGGTGCTGACCGGTCTTCCCCCCGAACCAGGCCAACTGGCCGCATTCCTTGCCGACCGACGCAAGGGCGCCTACCACAGACTGGTCGACCAGTTGCTTGCCAGCCCCCGTTTTGGAGAACACCAGGCCCGCTACTGGCTCGATGCCGTACGTTATGGCGACACGCATGGTCTCCACCTGGACAACCGCCGCGGCATCTTTCCCTACCGCGACTGGGTTATCATGGCGATGAACAGGAACCAACCCCTTGACGAGTTCATCACCTGGCAACTTGCGGGCGACTTGTTGCCGAATGCGACGCTCGAGCAACGCGTCGCCACGGGCTTTGTACGGATGAACCCCTCCACCGCCGAGGGAGGTGCCATACCGGCAGAATTCCAGGCCAAGAACAACTTCGACCGCGTCGAGACGCTCGGCACGGTCTTTCTCGGGATGTCGCTGACGTGCGCCCGATGCCACACGCACAAGTAC
>JAPYUD010000557.1:0-2644 GCA_029936215.1 Pirellulaceae bacterium
CACGAGCTGCCGTGCTGGGAATGTTCAGTAGCGAGAAGACAACGGTTTACGAGCTGTTCTCCCTGCTCTCGGGAAACGATGGATACCTGGGAGTAGCCCAGCTGGTGACCACTCCGATCGAGGGCAAGGGGGATATGTTTGCACGCTGGCAAGAATCGATCAGCGTGGCGGGTGGAAGTAGCGCCGGACAGGTTTTCACGGTGCCACGATTAAGTGATGAGCTGGCGATCAATCCGGAACGGCTGCTCGGAAACTGGGACCGGGCAGTTGACGGCTCGGTGAGAAAACTGCTCGATCGTCAGCTGGTCAAGAGCATCCGGACCTGGCGGCCCAGCGTCGTGGTAACCGAACCATCCGGGCCCTCCGCAAGCGCGGTCCAGCAACTGGTCCAGGAAGTGGTAAAGAGTGCTGTTGAACGAGCTGCCGATGCGACCTGGTACCCGGAACAACTTGCCGAGGGAGGACTGGAAAGCTGGCAGGTATCCCGACTTTTTGCAGTGGAGCAGCAACGTAAACCGACGGTCAGTATCAACACTGCCCAACTGGCTCCAAGGCTGGGTATGTCTGTCTCGCAGCATGCTGCTCGCGCCAGGGCCGTGACCATGCCTGGCTTTGAAAAGATGTCAAACGCGGTCGGCTTTACCCTGCTACTTGCGAATGGCCCAGCTTTTTCCTCCAGCTCCAAGATGATGGCCGGTATTCAGCTTCCCCCGGGAGGGGATGCCCGCCGACAGATCTCGGTTTCTGCCACGGCCGATGTCGATGCGCTGGTGCGTGCCTCGCGGCAATGGCGAAACATGCAGCAACTGGTAGAGAATGGATTGAAGGGAACGATTCCCGCGGTCTCCCTGGTGGCCCAGCTGGATGACATGCTCGCGCCGATGCCGGCCGATAATGGAGGCCAGATACTCTTCCAACTGGCCCGCCAGTACCATCAGCAGGGGCGGATGGACCTGGCAGCCGAGCTCTTGATTGTCCTGGGGGATCGTTATCCACAACACGATCTGGTCGAGGCGGCACAGGTCTACCTGGTTCAGTATTATGCCAGTGGTGAAGTGGCCTGGCAGCAGCGCAAGGCCACCGGCCTGGAGACGGGGCAGGTGAGACTGGAAGTTGATCGGAAACCAGCCAGTCCTTCCGGGGTGGAGCCTGGAGAGGAGAGCCCGGTCCGGCAGGCCCAGTTTGCCCGGCCACAAACCCAGGGTACCCGGCAAACAGCGATGACCGATGTGGCTTCCAGCCAGCGTGCCAGGCTCGCCATCCAGCTTGCTCGGAGCGTCCAGCAACAACAGCCCGAGTTATACCAGTCACCGGAATTTCGTTTTCCACTTTCGGTGGCGCAGCGGCAGTTTGGTACCCCCCGGGATGCCGAGCGGGTGTTTCACCAGATTGTTTCCTCCAGGAGGGATGCCTGGCGACAGTCTGCCCAGGCAGAACTCTGGTTCCTGCATGGCCGGGGACTCCCTCCCAAGCTGACTGCCAGCAGCCAGCGATTCCAGGTACCACCCTACCTCGATGGAAAGCTCAATGAAGCAGGCTGGCAGGCTGCCGAGCCACTGCCGCTGAAGAGCCCGCTTGCCGATGACGAGGATTATCCGGCAACCGCCTGGGTGATGCATGATGCCAGGTTTCTTTACCTGGCAGCCCGCTGCCGAAAGGCGCCCGGGGCTGCTTACTCGACCGTTGCCGAGGCCCGCCAGCGGGATGCCGACCTGGCGGGGCAGGATCGGATCGAGTTCTGGCTGGATATGGATCGTGACTATGTGACCTTTTACCGGCTCGAGCTGGATTTCCGCGGCTGGGGCAGGGAAAAATGCTGGGACCATGTCGGCTGGAATCCCCGCTGGTTTATTGCCCGCAGCGAGACCGCCTCGGACTGGACTGTGGAAGTGGCGATTCCCTGGAGCGAACTGGCTCCCGCCGCTCCTGGATCCCGGGCCGTCTGGGCAATGGGTGTCCAGCGTACAATTCCTGGCATAGGATTTCAGTCGTGGTCGCCTCGCCTGAACGGTGCCGGGCAACAGGCAGGACTTGTCCTGTTCGAGTGATGCGACGGGGCCTGGATTGGCACACGTGGTGACCACGGGGAAAACGGCGACAATGGTCATCCTGGTTGGTGTTGATGAGGCAGGTTACGGGCCGAATTACGGCCCGCTGGCAGTGGCGGCGACTGCCTGGTCCGTGCCGGATAGTGAGGCGGATTGCTTTCCTGGGCCGGCATGGGATGGGATCTTCAGCAGCAGTCGGCCTTCCGCTCGAGAATCATCACTCTGGATTGCTGACTCCAAGTCGATCTACCAGCCCGGCAGGGGCCTGGGATTACTGGAAAGAGCAGTGCTTCCCCTGGCCGCCATCGCGGATGGGCAGACGGCGATCGCCGAGAGCTGGCGGCACTTGCTTCAGTCCCTCTCGCCAGGAGCGGTCGAGAGGCTCGGCAGGCTTCCCTGGTATGCGGATGACCTCCTGACGGACCTGCCACGGGACGCTGATCGGGATCAGCTCGGGATGCTGGCAGAGAACCTTGCTGCTCAATTGCGGCAACGCGAGACGAGTATTGTCAGCATGGCAGTTCGACTGCTGACAGCGGAAGATTTCAACGAGGGAATTCGGCAATACGACAACAAGGGAGAACTGCTCTCACGTA
>JAPYUD010000558.1:0-2621 GCA_029936215.1 Pirellulaceae bacterium
GCTTACGATCAGCATCCTCGCCCTGGAAATGGGGCTTGCCAGCTCTGAGGCAGGTCCCTGTGAACCCCACCAGCTCCAGCAGTTACTTGGCGAAACGGGTTTTGAGCAGCCAAGCTATGCTCACCTCGAGGCCCCCCCTTACCTGTACGGAACCCTGGTCTCGAAACGGTAACCCGCTGTTCACGATTCCAGCGCAACCTCGAGTAAACAGAGCAAGCGATCCACCTCCTCGCGTGTTTCCTCATCCAGCTGCCAGCTGATCGGACCACGGCGGTGCGAGGTGGCAAACAGGCCCCTTTTCTTCAGCACGTATTTCTCGATTTCCAGGAAACCGTCCAATCCCGCCTGGAGCTGGAGTGCCACGAGTGCACAGACCGGAAGGTAGACCCGGTATGCTGTCGACTCATCACCTCGCTCCAACGCTTCCCAGATAGCGACGATCCCCTCCAGGAATTCCATCCCCGGCATCGTCCCCCGGATTCCACGGTGGTAGCTGTCCACCAGGGAGATGCCACCGGATCCTTCAAACACCCGTGCCTGGCCCTCGGTGGCGTCACGCAGACGAGAGAGGTTGGGGCCGAGCGGGGAACTCTCGGGTTTAAAGTAAATTCTCTCCGCACCAAACTCGTCAATCAGCCGCGTGTAGACAGACAGGTCGATCGGCTGGCCCACGTAGGACGAGGCATCCTGAACGATCACCGGAATCTCCACCGCCCCGGCAATCTGCCGAAAGTAGTTGAGTACCTCTTCGTCCTGGAGTGGCGTATTGACCGGTGGAATGGCCATCACCGCATCACAACCTGCCTGCTCGGCATGGGAAGCGTACTCGATTGCCTGCCCGGTACTCTCCGCTCCTGCACTGGCAATGGTGAACACCTGCCCGGACACCGCCGCCACCAGGTTCTCCGTCAATTGTTGCCGCTCGCTGGAAGAGAGACACATCACTTCCGACACCATGCCAATCGCACAGCCCTGGATACCGCATTCGACGGCCCAGGCCAGCTGTCGCTCAAAACTCTCCCAGTCAATCTGGTCCTGGTCGTCAAAGGGGGTGTGGACGATAGGCACCACTCCCTCAATACTCTTCATCGTTGTTCCTCACCGAATCATGGTTCATGGCAGCAGTTCACATGTCAGTTCTAATTGTGTCAGCTCCGGACAGCAATTCCACCTCAGCGGCTGCATTCCAGCCACTCCACGGCTGACATGCAGGAGAGTCCGCCCGCAGCGATATCGTCCTCCGGAAAAACGGACGCCGTGAAAACTGGGAGAGACGACCGGCCCGATCAGTGGAAGGCGGATCTGGCCGCCATGCAGGTGACCAGCCAGCAGCAGGGAAACCCCTCGCCGACGTGCCCAGCCAATCGTATCGGGAGAGTGAGAAAGGAGCAGGCTGAGGGGATAGTCCCCGGGAAACGCTCCCAGCTCCTGGAGCGATCCATGCCAGGGCACCCCGGTTCCTGCCAGCAACAGTTCTCCCCCTCCGGTATCCAGAAGATTGGTCCGACCTGTCAGGTCAATCAGTCCACAACTGGCCAGGTCCTCCCCCAATCGATCAGGATCCAGATGCCTGTCATCATGGTTTCCCAGCACGAAATAGACACCCAGCCGAGCTCGCAGTGTGCCAAGTGTCTCGGGCAACCACTCTCGACAGTGATCCTGATCAACAATATCACCACTCAGGCAGATCATGTCCGAAGAGAGCTGGTTTGCCTGCTGACAGATCTGCTCGTAATAGTGTTTCCCCATCTGGTCCGAGAAATGGAGATCGGAGAGATGGGTCACGGTCAATCCTGCGACTTCACTTGCAGCCGGACCAAGGGGTATCTGCTTGTGGTTCACTTCCAGCTGAAGAACCTGGTTGCCTGGCAAACGCTGGCAGAGGCGGACCAGGCGCGAGCTGGATGCTGCGGCCAGGTCAATTCGCCTGGTCTCCTCGGCCCCGTCGCGCCAGCTGCGGAGCGGAGAAAAACGGCGGCAGGTCCAGTCGAGTGTCAGCCAGGCAAGCCAGCCATGGCAGAGCCACCAGTAGGGGCGGGTACCAGCACGAGTGTTGCCAGGAAGTTGCTCGAGCAGTGCAAGTCCAGCCAGCGGCAGGGAGAGAAGAAGAAACAGCTTGATAACGCGCAGCAGGCGATAATCGAGTGCGGTAGCCTGCACGCGGTTGACCAGTGTAACGGTCAATGCAAGGTGCCCTGTCCATGCCGAGAGGTTCACGAGCCCGTTCAGCGGACACCACCTTTGCTGCCATGTCGAATCAGGAATCCGGGTTCCCGTCGCCGCCACTGATCACCAGCTCAACCGTGTCCAGCAACTGATCGAGACGGAATGGTTTATAGAGAACAGCATTCGGATCGAGTCCATCCTGCCGTGCCTTGACAATCGAGTGTCCCGGGTCGTAACCAAAACCGCTCATCAGGATCAGGGGAACGGAGGGCTTGAGCTGTTTTAATTTCAAGAGAAGTTCATGGCCCCCCATGTCGGGAAGCACGATGTCCGCAATAACGACATCGTAGGCATCGTCTTCCGCTGCATTGCGGACCAGGTAGACCGCCTCGTCCCCGGCCGCCGCGGTTTCGACAACACAGCCATAGCGGGCCAGTAGTCCATGGGCGTCATTC
>JAPYUD010000559.1:0-2620 GCA_029936215.1 Pirellulaceae bacterium
CTTAGGCTACGGCGGGTGGGGAGAGCTGTCAACGTGATGCCAGGGGTGTTGGCAAGGGAGCTGACGAAGAGAAGAGTTGCTGCCTGGCAAGCTGCCTGGCAATCGTCATGGCCCTGTGGTGATTCAGAACATAAATGGCAAACGCTCCTGCCCATGGTTCAATCCGGCGAGCACTGACGATGCCGGTTGCCCCACCAAGGAAGATCTCCTCGGGGCGGTGAAGATGCCTGGAAAAAGGGGGCGAAAGGTCCCAGAACATCACCCCCGGCTGGATGGCCGCCGGAGTGAAGACGATACGCCCACTAAGAGTGATGGCGCCGTCAATCGGCGGCAGATCGCCGAGGCGCAGTTCGCCCCCGATTGCTACCGCCAACTGGCGAAGGGAGAGCGGAGATGGGAAGGGGTTAGTTGACATCGTGGCGGGTGTACAAGCGAGCTGGGCCATGCCCGCGGTGGAGATGGTGTTGGTTGGACTGGTCGAGCCATTCATCTGCAATCTGGTGGTCGTCAAAGGTATCGAGCATGTAGCCCGTTTGCTGGCTACGCCGGAAACCCTTGCCTGCGATCAGGACGGCATCGCCAGGACGGGCCTGGTCCAGGGACCAGCAAATCGCCTCAAGGCGGTCAGGGAGGATATGAGCGTGGCCAGGATGATCGTAGCCATCCAAAACATCGTGGATGATTGAGAGCGGCGGTTCGCTGCCGGGATCGTTGCTGGTGATCATTCCGATGTCAGCAGACCGTTCTACCACTCGCCCCATACGTGCCCGTAGCTCTGCCGGCTGGTGGGAACTGGGGCCGAAAAGACAGATCAGTCGGCGGGGACGTGTTGATCGAATGGCATGGAGTGCCATGGCAAGCGTGTCAGGGTGATTGGCAGAATCGACATAAACCTGGAATGGTTGGCCTCGCTCGATTCGTTCCAAGTGGCCTGGAATCCGACTGGCCATGGAGAGGCCGGCGGCAATGGTTGCCAGGTCCAGTCCGTCGGCAAGCCCCAGGGACGCGGCCGCCAGGCAATGTGTAATGTGGGGGTCGCCGATCACCGAGGTCTGAACGGATGCAGTCTCATTTCCGGAGCAGAGAAGGAACGTTTGCTCACCGGGAGACCGCTCCAGTAACGTGGCCGTGATATCCGCCTCGGTGTGTATCCCAAAACGCAGCACTGGGACATCGATGTTTGCCAGCAGCGCCTCGGTGGCTGGATCGTCCGCATTCACGATTGCAGTGCCGCCGGGTTTAAGTAGCGAGAAGATCCGGAGTTTTGCCTTCCTGTAATTGTCAAGGGAACCATGGTAATCAAGGTGCGCTGACCGGATGCGGGTGATCACCGCGGCGTCGAGTTGAAGCCCGGAAAGGTGCCGCCGAACAAGTGCTCGACTGGAGATTTCCAACGCTGCCTTCTGGCATCGATTGTCCACCATGCGACCAAGCAGGTCAGCAAGCTCGTGGGGTGCCGGGGTTTCACGACAGGTCGGAAGCGACATGTCACCGTCATCGTGGTGGGCAGTACTCACGAGTCCTGATCGGACGCCCGCTTTTTTCCAGATCGACTGCAACAGGTGGGTGGTGGCTGTCTTACCACTGGTGCCGGTAATACCAGACAGGGAAAGATGATCTGCGGGCTGGCCGGCAAGGTGGTGGCAAATCAGGCCAAGAGCATCCCTGGTATCGCTTACCAGGCAGCTGGGCACGGGAGAAACCAGCGGTCGCTCCAGGACGACAGCGGAAGCCCCGCGATTGACTGCTTCGGCGAGATCGTCATGCCCGTCTCGATCCGAGTCGAGCAGGGCCACGAAAAGGTCACCCGGCTGACAACGGCTCGCATCACTGCAAAGAGAGGAAACCGCGATGTCCTGTGCACCTGTGATACGGGCGCGAGGGAACAGCCCGCGAAGCGATAATGGACTGTCAGTAACAGGGTCATTGATCATCGAAGAGGCCTCCTTGCCTGGCCGATGACTGCCATTTTGGACACGTGCACGGCAGTTCTTCCATGAGCTGTCCGTCGCGTGAGGGGCGAGTATGGCCTGTTTCGCCGAACCGGGTCAAGGTGGTTTTTGATAACGGATAATGGGCTTTGCCAAGACTGCATGAAATGCCACAATTCCCGACCGACGACGGACGGGGCGGGTTTGCTATTGGGACGGTAAGGTGATTTGTTTATCCTCCCCCCCTTGGCAATGCGGTTATCTCAATGGCGGGCGTCGCATGCAGCGAGGGGAATCGGATGAACGACGGGGATCTGGAACAAAAACGCCGTGAACTTGTCCTGTTCGTGGGGCGGGTCAACGATCCTGCCTGGAAGGCCCAGATGCAGTGGTTGCGAGATGCGTGTGAACTGGTCTGTTGCGCCACGGTGTCGGCTGCCGAAAAGTGGCTTATGGATACCCGCAGGTTTCCTGGAACTGTCGTCTTTGGCCAGCCTCGCAGGGATTTCTTTGACGCCAGTGGTATCCAGCGGGTGGCACAACTGCTGCCGATGACTCGCCTTGTTTCACTCGAGGGGAGCTGGTGTGAGGGTTCAGCACGAAGTGGGAATCCTTATCAGGGATTGCAGCGATGGTACTGGCACCAGTTCCAGCCGCGAATGGCCCACCTGCTCGGGCCGGGTTCACTC
>JAPYUD010000560.1:0-2610 GCA_029936215.1 Pirellulaceae bacterium
GATCTGCGGTATGCCGACCCGGTACCGATCTATACCACCCATGGAAAGGGAGGTCGGAAGTGGGATGTCGATGGAAACGAGTACGTCGACTTCCTGATGGGCAATGCGGCCCTGCTGCTGGGCCACGCCGACCCGGCTGTGGTGACGGCGATCGAACAGGCGGTCGGTGATGGGACCCATTTTGGTAACGACCATCCCCGGCATATTGCCTGGGCAGAACTTGTTTGCCAGCTTTTGCCCTCCGCCGACCGCGTCCGTTTTGTCAACTCGGGCACCGAGGCTACTCTTCTTGCCCTTCGCCTGGCGAGGGCTTTCACGTCCAGACAGAAAGTGATGCGGTTCGCAGGTCACTTCCATGGATGGCATGATGACGTGGTGCATGGCTTTGAAATGCCCTTTGACCGTCCGGTCACGCTGGGAGTGAGTGGCAACGAGACGCGGGGTATGGTGACCCTCCCAGATTCAGATAGCGAGGCAATCCAGGCGGAACTGGCTGGCGGAGACTACGCGGCAGTGATCGTGGAGGTCACTGGCGCCTCCTGGGGTCGCGCTCCCCTACCCGCGGGACTGCTGGAAATGCTGCGAGAGGAAACACGAACGCACGGGGCCGTCCTGATTTTTGATGAAGTCATCTCCGGTTTTCGTTTCAGCCCGGGGGGTGTGCAACAGCTCTCGGGCGTTACGCCAGACCTCACATGCCTGGCGAAAATACTTGCCGGGGGCATGCCCGGGGGTGCGGTGGCGGGAAACGCCGAGGTGATGCAACTGTTTGACAAGAGTGGGGATGCCGAGAAGGACCGATATGGACGCGTCGTTCATTTTGGCACCTTCAATGCTTCACCCCTGTCGGCAGCTGCCGGGATTGCCACGCTTGAAAAACTGGCCGATGGTGCGCCGATCGAACAGGCCAACCAGCGAGCAGCTGAGCTCCGCGGTGAAATAGCGATTCTTCTTGCAAGGCATGATGTGGCCGGTTTTGTTTATGGAGAGGCGTCCCTTTTTCACGTCTACTTTGAGACAGATCCGGATCGGCTCGGGGAGATTGGCAGTGCAACAGATGTTCCGACTGCTGACCCCCGCCGGCTCAAGGGAATGCCTGCTTCGCTGGTGAATCGCTACCAGACGCTGCTGCGACATGCCGGGATTGACCTGATGAGTGGTACCGGGGGGGCGTGTGCGTCCTGCCACACGCCGGAAGATATCCAGCGGGCGACTGCCGCGTTTGAGAGCACCATTCTCTCGCTGCTGGACGAGGGTCAGGTCCAGCAGGTTGGATGATCCCCGATTAGCGACGTGAGTTGCGACTGTTCAGCGGCTGGATCCACGATACCTGGGTTACGAGGTTGTTGATGGAAGCGAAGGAAATGTGGGCGTTTGTCGCGTAACGGGGAGAAGCGTTGGCCGGGAATGTGGCCAGGGTCGCGTCACCGACAAGAAAGACGTTGAAGTCCTTGGAGAGATTTTCGTAGCCGGCGGTTGTGGCGCAGAAACACATGTCGGTTGCGTAACCGGTCAACAGGATGTGCCGGACGCCATGCTTGTCAAGAAACGCCTTGAGGGGTTCGTAACCTTCCTGGTCAAAGATCAGAACATCATCCGGGTGCACGGTCACGTCAGCAGTTATCGGAACCGGGACATCCCAGAATCCCTTTCCGTTGTAGTGGTCGCGGGCGCTGAGGCCGGGGAACTGGCGGAAATAATCGATCACGGGACGATCACTCGAGAGTGTCAATTTCTCAACGAGTGGCGCTCCCTTGTAGGGAAGCTTGCTGAGTTCGGCGGAGAGTTGCTTCTTCGCTTCGGCGCGTTCCTCGGGGGTGGGCCGGTAATCGAAGGTGCGGTACATTTTCTTGCGAATTGGATCGACCGCCCCGATCAGGCTGTACATCACCAGCGAGACATCGCCGCGCATTCGTTTTAGGAAGGGGTCGATCACCTTGCGGGTGTGGCGGCCGGCAAGGTGGTTTTTTGTCGGAGTGCAGAAATCGCAGGCGCCGGCCGGTTCGGGAGTCCTCCAGCCCTGCCCGTCGTCGATGCCCCAGGGATGGACCATGATCACTGCCGTCCTGTCAGCACGCAGATGGTTTGGCATTTCAATGATCCCGCGCGCGTTATAGGAGAACCGCCAGGCTCGAACGCTTAAATCGGCTCCCTCATCATCAACCAGTCGCGGCGCTTCGTATCGCCTCACTTCCTCAATCGGCTGGACAAATTGTGGATAATCTGCCAACAGCGGCTTCGCATCCTTGAGAAGTTTAAGCTGGTTGTGGTAAACCCGAGTGGGCTCCTCGGCAGAAACGACCGCCAGGGAAAATGCCATGCAGATTGTCAGCGCCAGCGGGAAAAGGAATGTGCTTGTTGTTTTTCGCATGGCTACTGGTCCTCTCGGATGGGTGAAAGTCGGGTTGGGAGCGGGGGGGCCTAGGTGGCGGCGCGTTTGGCAATTGTACTCAAACCCACGATCTCGGCCTTGTCTCCCGACTGTTTGACCAATTCGCAGATCAGCTTGACGACTTCAAAATTCGGATCCTCAACGTACATGATAGATGGATGGCAGAGCAGATCGAAAACTCCCTGGTTATCGATCGCCCATTCCACGCACTGCTGAAT
>JAPYUD010000561.1:0-2608 GCA_029936215.1 Pirellulaceae bacterium
CACCGACAGTATCCCGATCGACGAGGAGAACATGATCCCCCAGATCAAGGTGCTTACCGTTGCCACGCTGCTCGCCGAAGCGATCAAGCGGATCCACCATGACCAGTCGATCAGTGCGATCTTTGCCAACCTGAGTGAAACGGATTAACCAGGGAGCAGCAGGGCAATCCGGTACAGAGTTGAGCCGACCAGGTCCTCACTCTTTTTCAGAACGAAAAACAGCGACCACATCCTCCACCGGTACAACAAAGAGCTGGTTATCCGGTTCAAAATCTACCGGGATGGCATTCTTGGGGTGAAAAAGGATCTTGTCATACTGACGTAAGGGGACATCATCATCGTTTTCGATCCGCGTCGAAATCGTCACGATCCGTCCGGTGATCGTGGGAATCTCGGCCGCGTCAGGAAGAGCGATCCCCCCCTTGGTTTCTCGCTTCGGCTCGTCCTTGCGAACCAGAACGCGATCACCGATCGGCTCCACCGTTTCCAGCGCGGTTTTTTTCTTTGCCATCGGAGTGGGTACCTGTCAACATCAAGCGGCAACAGGTCGTTAGCCTACTGCCTCCGAATTGTTTTCACAAGTGACCTGAAATGACCGCATTTCCCCGTTCAGGGACACTTCCATCTGGACCCCAGGACCCTGCCGGTGGCCTTGTAATTAAACCGCTTTGTGCCAAAATAGTCTCTTTGGTAAACAGGCGGTAGGCGTCACTGGGAGCTGGGAGCTGCATACTTTCCCGAGCGGCAGGACCCCAAACAACCACAATATGTCATAAGGACATGGCGGCAGATGGCAGAACAACTTCAGACAGATATCCGTGACGATCGGGGCACCAAGAATGCTCGTCGGCTTCGCCAGTCCGGAAAAACCCCGGCCATCCTCTACGGGCACGGGAAAGAAAACGTGGCAATCGCGATCGACAGCAGCAGCCTCCAGGCCATCTTGCGTCGGGGACAGCGATTGATCGAACTGGCTGGTGCGGTCAATGAAAACGCTTTTGTTCGGGACGTTCAGTGGGATACCTACGGTGTCAACCTGTTACACATGGACCTCACCCGGGTGAGGGAAGATGACACGGTCGAGATTGATGTGTCCATTGAACTCCGTGGAACGGCACCGGGTGTCTCCAGCGGTGGTGTCGTAAGCCAGGCGATCTACAGTATTACACTCGAATGCCCCGTGATGGAGATTCCAGAAAAACTGGAAGTCAATATCAACGAGCTTCAACTGGAAGAGGTAATCACCGTGGCGGATATTGAGATTCCTGCCAACTGTACGTTGATTACTGACCCCGGAATTCTTGCTGTCCAGTGCATAGTACGGATGGAGGAAGAGGGCGAGGGCGATGACGTTGAAGGGACAGAGGATGGCGAGCAAGTCGTCTCCGCAGAACCCGAGTTAATCGGCGGCCGGCCAGAGGACGATGATGATGAGAGCGAGGACGAGTAGCCTTCCAGGGGTTTTGAAGGCAAGGTAGCAGGCAATGAAACTGGTCGTTGGCCTGGGAAATCCAGGTCGCAAGTACGAGCAGACACGACATAATATCGGCTGGGACATTGTCACCGAGGTAGTTCGGAAACATTGCACCAGCCGTACAAGGATACAGTTCGAGGGAGAGTTAGCTGACCTGTTGATCGATGAACATCGGGTCCTGTTACTTCTTCCTCACACGTTTATGAATGCCAGTGGTCGAAGTGTCCGCAAGGCCTGTGACTACTACGACATATCACCGTCAGATCTGCTGGTCGTCTGTGATGACTTCCAGTTGCCACTCTCGCAGCTTCGTTGGCGAGCAGCGGGTTCGTCTGGCGGACAGAAAGGACTTGAAGACATCATCCGGCACATTGGCACGGAGGCCATTCCTCGGCTGCGGTTCGGGATTGGATCTCCACCACCAGAATGGGAAGCAGCAGATTATGTGCTTGGACGGTTCCCCACGGAGGAAAGAGATGAGGTCCACCAGGCAGTGCAGGTTGCTGCAGGTGCCATCGTCGACTGGGTGCGATACGATATTGATTACTGCATGAACCATTACAATGCCCCGTCGTCCGGGTGACGAGCGAGGCAAGAGAAAGACAACGACCGGCGGGTTTCTCGCCGCTCATGACTGGAAACCAGGAGATTGACCTTGAGCCAGAAAGTTTACGAGTGCCTGTTCCTGCTTGACTCCAATCGCTATGCCCGGGATCCGGGAAGTGTTTCGACAGGATTGAATGAGACCATTGAAAAGCTGGATGGGGAAGTTCTCGCCACGCGACTCTGGAATGAACAGAAACTGGCCTACCCGGTTCGTGGCCACCGCAAGGGAACCTACTGGATTATCTATTTCCGCATCGATGGAAACCGTCTTCCGGATTTCGAGAGGGCATGCCGTCTGAATGACAATATCCTCCGTAACCTGACACTCGCTGTCGACCCGCGACTGGTCGATGTGCTGGTCTCCCATGTGTTGGGAGAGGCGACCGAGGCCGATGTCGAGGAAGTGGCCAGCACGATTGCCGACGGAGATGAGAAAGCAGCCACCGAGGAAACCGCTGCGGAGGGTGCCGAGAAACCTGCGGAAGAAGAAGCCGTGGCTGCCGAGGAACCTGCGGAAGAAGAAGCCGT
>JAPYUD010000044.1:0-14018 GCA_029936215.1 Pirellulaceae bacterium
TAATGGGAATTGGCGTTTTCGTCGCCAGGCCTCGGTCACACCCACTCTCCTGACCCTCCCCCCGGTGGACTCTTTTGTTCACTCCTCGAAGGGCTTTGCATTTCGTTGACGCTTGCCCTGCTATCGTTCACAATGAGGGTCCCCGTGGACCCTCCTGCAGTTGAAGGAATTCCTGCCATGCGTCGTTTTCCGACTTTTCTCATGAGTATGCTGGCCGTGGGATTCTTGCCTGCTGTGGCCGCTGCACAGCCCTCGATCAGCTCACTGACTCCTGCCGCTATCCCGCCAGGAAAGGCCACGGAAGTCACGATCCATGGCGCCAAGCTTGAACGTCCCCTGCAGATCTGGACCAGCTTCCCTGCCGAGGTGGAACTGGTTGCTCCGGCGAACGAGGAAGAAGCAAAAAAAGTGGATGCCGTGCGCTGCAAAATCACACCGGCAGCCGGTGTTGCTGTCGGGGTCGTAGGGATTGCAGTGGGAAACAAGTCAGCCGCCTCTGGGATCTACTTCTTTACCATCGATGACCTGCCAGTCGTCAGCGACAGTGGTGATAACCACACGGCGGAAAAAGCCCAACTGGTGGAGTTGCCGGCGGGAGTGCATGGAACGATTGACGGTTCCCAGCGTGATTACTATGCCTTTGAAGCAACCAAGGGACAGCGGGTGGCCGTGGAAGTTGTCGCCAGTCGACTTGGGTCGACCATGGACCCGGTGGTCCGATTGCTTGACAGCCAGGGGAATGAACTGACGATGGCGGATGATAACGAGGGAATCGGGGCAGATTGCCGATTCTCGAGTACGCTTGAGCAGGAGGGACGCTATGTCGTCGAAGTGGCGGACAACAAGTTCCAGGGAGGGCTGCGATATAGCCTGCGGCTGGGTGACTTTCCTATCGTCACGGCCCCCTACCCACTCGGCGCACAGCGAGGCGCAACTGTGGAACTCGGTTTCCTTGGCCAGGACCAGGGGGAAGTGCAGTCGCTGGAGGTGTCCATTCCTGCAGACCTGCCAAGCGAACGACTTGCTGTCGGTGCCCGTTTTCCAGGTGGTGCCTCTTCCGCGATGACGATCATTGCCGTGGACACGCTGGCGGAACAGGTGGAGGCGGAACCGAATGATGGCCCGGAACAGGGGACCGAGGTTTCCTTCCCTGGTGCCGTCAGTGGCGGACTTCTTCAGGCTGGTGACAAGGACCATTTTTCATTCAATGCGACCAAGGGGCAGGTGCTCAATTTCCGATCCTTCTCACGGAGTCTGGGTTCGGCTGCCTATCTTCAGTTGCGAGTTCTGAATGGGGAGGGGGGCCAGGTTGCCACGACCAGCGTGAGTGATGCGGCCGAGCTTTCATTACGTTACACGATTCCGGACGATGGAAAATACGTGCTGGTGGTCGATGACCTGCTTCGCCGCGGTGGCCCGGACTTTGTTTACCGGGTGGCGGTGACGCTTGGTAATTCTTTTAGCCTGACCCTGAAGAATGACAAGGCAACCGTAAACCAGTTTATCGTGGGCAAGGGTAACGGGGCTTTTGCTTTCCCTGTTACCGTTGGTCGTACTGGCTACGAGGGTCCGATCACGGTTTCCCTGGAGCCGGCCCTGGAGGGTGTGCAGATCTGGAATGGTGTGATTGCTGAGAAGGCCAAAGAAGCTCGCCCGATCGTGGTCATCCCCAGTGGGCTGGAGGAAGGCGACTTGCGAATGTTGCGGATCGTTGGTACTGCGACAGTGGATGGGGTCGAACAAAGAGTGGTGATGCGGAGTGAGGCCTGGTTGCGAACCAAGCACCCGGCAATGCTCTACCCCCCCGCCTGGTACGACGGCTTGCTGTCGATCGGCACCTCGGCACCGGTGGATCCGTTCTATGATTTCAAGGCTCCAGCTGAAACAGTCACTTTTGCTCGCCAGGTGGGACAGGTGAACTGGCCGCTGACCCTGGAAAGAAAGCACAAGGATTTCAAGGCAGGGATTAACCTCTTTTTCCAGCAGCTGCCAGAAGGCTTTACAGCCAGCGTCAAGGCGGACAAGGATACCTACACGGTGACCCTTAACGGTCCAGCCGACGCCGCGGCAGGAGATCTCAGTTTCCGGATCGCCAGTTTTGGCGAGTTCAATGGCAAGGGGCAGACCATTTTCCGCGATGTGCCAATCAAGGTGGTGGAGCCGATCTCGGTCAAGCTGACTCCGGCCGGTGCCTTGCTGGTCGGGCAGAAACAGAAAATCAAGATCGAGATTACCCGGGCCGCAGGCTCGGAACCTGAGGATGTGACGCTCAGCTGGACCAGCCTGCCAGCAGGTGTTAGCGGGGATGAAACGATCACGATTGCCAAGGATAAGTCGGAAGTGGAAGTGGAACTGGCAGCTGCAGCCGATGCAGCGGTTGTCGTCTTTGAGGAATTGACGGCCCAGGTCAAGACGACTTATGCCGGCAAAGAAGTGACCGCTGGCAGCCCGGCGGTGAAACTGGAAGTAAAACAACCTTGAGAGAATTCCTTTCCTGATTCAGGAAATAAATAAAGGATGATCATGATTCGAACTCTTCTTGCCTCGCTTGCTCTTGTGCTCACCAGCGGAACCCTGCTTGCAGTAGATGGTCTTGAGGAGATCAAGCTCAGCAAGGTAGACCGGGTCGAGGTTTATCCCTCCGAGTACGAGCTGACAGGAGTCCGCCAGCGATTGCAACTGGCAGTGACTGCCTACCACCGCGATGGAACACTCCAGGATGCAACACGCGTCGCGAAGTTTACCAGCAGCGATCCGCAGGTTGCCGAGGTGGTTGGTTCCCAGGTGCAGACCCGCGGGAATGGCGAGGTGGTGATCATGGTGCGGGCCGGCGGCAAGAAGACGCAGATGAAACTCAGGGTCTCGGGACAGGACAAGCCGGAACCAGTCTCCTTTCAGTACGAGACGCTTGCCGCGCTCTGCAAGCAGGGATGTAATGCAGGTGCCTGCCATGGATCTCCCAGCGGCAAGGGAGGATTCCGCATGTCACTGCGGGCATTCGATTCCACAGTTGATGAAGTCACCCTGATTCGCGAGGACTTTGGACGCCGTACCAACGTTCTCAACCCGGCACAGAGCCTGCTGTTGCTCAAACCAACAATGAAAGTCCCTCATGGTGGAGGTCGTCACCTCAAGTCAACCGATCCGTCCTACGAGATCCTCAGCAAGTGGATTGGTGAGGGCTGTCGCCTCGATGACGCGGAACGTCCCAAGTGTGTGAAGCTGGAAGTTTACCCACCCTCGGGGCGAGTGCTTAATCGTCCGGCGCATACCCAACAGCTTATTGTGACGGCACATTTTGAAGATGGTTCGGTGCGCGATGTGACACCGCTGGCCGTTTATTCGAGCTCGAACGAGGAAGTCGCCTCGGTCCACGTCGATGGGCTTGTTGTCGGAAACGACCGCGGTGAGATTGCCGTGGTGGTGCGGTACCTGGAGTTCATCGAATCCACTTTTATCACCTTTGTGAAGGACGTGGAGGGATATGCCTGGGAGCAAACCCAGCAAAATAACTATGTTGACGAACTGGTCGACAAGAAGCTCGAGCAACTGAAGTACCTGCCGTCGGAGTCCTGCAGTGATGACGAGTTCCTCAGGCGTGTTTACCTCGACGTGATTGGCATCCTGCCGACGGTGGCGGAGGTGGAGAGTTTTGCTTCTGACACCAGCGGCGACAAGCGGGAAAGGCTGGTTGACGAACTGCTCGAGAGGCCGGAGTTCGCCAAGTTCTGGGCACTCAAGTGGGGTGACCTGCTGAGGCTCACCAGTAGCCAGGTCGGGAGCGATGGAGTCTACAAGTACTATCGATGGGTAGAACGGGCCTTCCGCGATAACATGCCCTACGACGAGTTTGCCAGGCAGTTGTTGACCGCCACCGGGAGCACGCTGAACAACCCACCTGCCAACTTCTTCCGCACAGCCGGGGACATGAATGATAGCGTGGAAACTATCTCGCAGATTTTCCTGGGAGCCAGGCTGCAGTGCGCCAAGTGTCACAACCATCCGTTTGAGCGTTGGACGCAGGATAATTACTACGGGATGGGAGCTTTCTTCAATCGCATCCAGCGAAAGAAGACGCGCCGGGCTGACGAGTTGTTTGTCTGGGTCAATTCATCCGGTGAAGTCACCCAGCCACGGACCGGGAAGCAGATGAAACCGTGGCTGCCCGGACAGGGAGAGGTAGAGCATGCCGATGAATTTGATCGCCGTAACACGTTTGCCGACTGGCTGACCCAGAAGGAAAACCCGTTCTTCGGCAAGATTGAAGTCAACCGGATCTGGAGTCACCTGTTTGGCCAGGGCATCGTCGAGCCCGCTGATGACTTCCGGGATACCAACCCTCCCAGTAATGCGGAACTGCTCGATGCCCTCTCGAGGGATTTTGCCGAGAGTGGATTCGACCGGAAGCATATGCTGCGAACGATCCTCAACAGCCGTACCTACCAGTCGAGCTTCCGGCCGAATGACTTTAATGATTCGGATGCCCGCTGCTTCTCGCATTACCAGCCGCGGATGCTGTCAGCCGAGCAACTGCTGGATGCGATCTGTCACGTGACCGGGCTGCCTGAAACTTTTGGATCCTTGCCCGCAGGAACACGGGCGACCCAGTTACCTGCGCCGGACCTCGCCAAGAACGATTTCCTTAAGATCTTCGGCCAGCCCGAACGCCAGACAGTCTGCGCCTGCGAGAGAACCAATGAATCCAACCTGGGCATGGCAATCCAGTTTTTCAACGGTCCCCTGGTGTATGGCAAGCTGCGGGACGAAAACAACCGCTTTCGGAAGCTGATTGCCGAGGAGAAAACAGACGAGGAGATTGTCACGCAACTTTACCTGGCGGCTGTCTGCCGTGCGCCGTCAGAAAAAGAGATGGAAGCAAGCCTGGCCCATATCAAGTCCAAGGAAGATCGCGTGGCGGCCCTGGAAGATGTCTGCTGGGCGATTATCAATACCAACGAGTTTCTTTTCCAGCACTAGCCGTTCCTGGTCGCGCCAGTTGATGAACCAGGCAGGCCAAATCTGAACCCGCGAGGTATGACGCCACGATGAAGACAACCAGGCAACTTGCTCTTTCTCTCTCCCTGCTCCTGCTTCTTCCCCTGGCTGCGATGGCGCAGGAGGAGATTAGTTTTCGGGCGCAGGTTGCCCCGCTGCTGATCAGTAATTGCCTTGCCTGCCACGGCCCCAAGAAGGCCGAGGGTGGTTTTCGCGTCGACAGTTTTGATCGACTGAGCCAGGAAGGGGATTCCGGGGCCGCCGGGCTTGTTGCCGGCAAGCTTGAGGAGAGCGAGTTCTTCCGGCGGATTGTCTCGGAAGATGAGGATGAACGGATGCCGCTCGAGGGAGACCCGATGCCGGCAGAGCATGTGGAGGTGATCAAGACGTGGATTGAGCAGGGAGCACAATTTGATGCCGAGGATCCGAAGGCGTCGCTGGCCAGTATCGTACCTCCCCCCACGCACCCGGATCCGCCGGAAATCTACCCCAGCACATTGCCCATCACAGCACTGAGCTTCAGCCCCGATGGGCAACAGTTGATTGTCGGGGGTTACCACGAGCTGACGATCTGGAATCCGTCTGACGGGAGCCTCGTGAGGCGAATAAAGAACGTGGGCCAGAGAACCTATGCAGTCCAGTACAGCCCGGATGGCAGCCTGCTTGCTGTTGGCTGTGGTGCACCAGGACAGCTGGGCGAAGCACGGATCTTCGATCCGTCCAGTGGAGAACTGAAAATGGTCCTGGGAACGTCGTCCGACGTTGTGCTCGATGTCGTCTTCAATCCCAAGGGGGACCGAATTGCCGTGGCTGCGGCCGATGGTGTTATTCGGGTTTACGAGGTTGCCAGCGGGAAGCTTCAGCTGACCATCACCAGTCACTCGGACTGGGTCATGGCGGTTGCCTGGAAATCCGATGGTTCCCAGCTGGCCTCGGCGAGCAGGGACAAGACCTCCAAGGTGTTTGATGCCAGCAACGGGGAGCTTGTGGTGACCTACGCCGGCCACGGACAGCCGGCCAAGGGCGTTTACTTTCATCCCAAGGGCGAGGAGGTCTTCTCCAGTGGTGCCGACAACAAGATCCATCGCTGGAAGGTTGCCGATGGCAAGAAGAGTGCGGAAGTGGCGCTGGGTGGTGAGGTCTACAAGATCTCCAGCGGAGCGAGTTTCTTCTTCGCCGCCTCAGCAGACAAGACGGTTCGCCAGTACCAGTCAGAGGACCAGAAAGAAGTCCGCAATTACGGTGGCCATTCCGACTGGGCCCTGGCTGCTTCCTATCATGATGGCAGCAAGCGTCTTGCCAGTGGTGGGTTTAACGGCGAGGTGAAAGTCTGGAATACCGAGGATGGCAGTGACGTGGTTACCTTTGTCGCTGCCCCTGGTTTCAAGAAAGAATGAGCGATCTTTCGCTTCATCTCTTCGGTCCTGATAGCGCCACGGTTGTCTTGCTTGCACACGGAGCAGGCGCAGGACATGACAGCCCCTTCATGCAGGCCATGGCCGCAGGACTGGCTGAGAGGGGCTGCCGGGTTGGGCTGTTTGACTTCCCCTATATGCAACGGGCCCGGCACGAGGGCCGCCGCCGGCCCCCCAGTGCCATGCCGAAGTTGATCGAGAGCTGGCAGGAAGTGATCCAGTTAGCAGGTAGCCAGGGTGCCGGCAGACTGGTGATTGGTGGCAAGTCGATGGGAGGACGTGTGGCCAGCATGATCTACGAGCACGTTCCTGGTGCGGTAGGACTGGTCTGCCTGGGGTACCCCTTTCACCCACCCGGGAAACCCGATCGCCTGCGTGTAGAACACCTGCGGGAGATCAAGAAGCCAGTACTGCTGGTCCAGGGGGAGCGGGACGCGCTAGGGGATCGTGAGGAGGTTGACAGCTACCAGCTTCCCAGGCACTTCCAGATGGAATGGCTGGATGATGGAGACCATAGCTTCAAGCCTCGCAAGGCCTCGGGACAGACGCACCAGCAGCATCTGGAGAAGGCTGTCCAGGTCATGGCCCGCTGGGTCGAGTCACTTGAGTGACCACTGAACCCTTGCTGCCTTTGGGAGGTGCCGTTAGGTTAACCACGTTGGTGGAACTGTCCCCGGAGAGAGTTGTATCGTGCTTGAACTTCATGGCCAGATTGAAGAAGCGGTTGGGGTCATCCGCTCCCGGTGGGAGAGCCAGCCACGCGCCGGAATTATCCTCGGGACCGGGCTGGGAAGCCTGGTTGAACAGATCGAGGTCGAGGCGTCGTTTGATTACGGTGAGATTCCACACTTCCCCCAGTCCACTGCGATCAGTCATGCCGGGAGGCTTCTCTGTGGCACGCTCGAGGGACTGCCGGTCGTGGCAATGGAAGGTCGCATGCACATGTACGAGGGATATCCGCTCAAGCAGATTACCCTGCCCGTGCGTGTGATGAAGGCCCTGGGGGCGGACCTGCTGGTGGTCTCCAATGCCTGTGGAGGCTTGAATCCCGATTACCAGTGCGGTGACATCATGGTAATCGACGACCAGATTAACCTGATGGGTGACAATCCGTTGATTGGTGTGAATGATGACCGCCTTGGACCCCGTTTCCCAGACATGTGCGAGCCCTATGACCGGCGCCTGGTGGAGCGGGCCCTGGAAGTGGCAGGGCGGGAGGGGATCACTGCCCACAAGGGTGTCTATGTCGCGGTCGCCGGACCGAACCTGGAGACACGAGCGGAATACCGGTTTCTGCGGACGATCGGTGCCGATGTCGTTGGCATGTCGACCGTTCCGGAAGTCCTTGTTGCGGTCCATTCCGGTATGCGGAGTGTTGGTTTCTCGATCATCACGGACATGTGCCTGCCGGATGAACTCACGCCGGCCGATGTCAGCGAGATTATTGCCGTGGCAAACGAGGCGGAACCCCGGCTGCGGACCCTGGTGCTAGGGGTACTGGCTGGAGAACAGGCAGGCTGATATTCCTGGTCTTTCGTGGAGAGGCAGTCCGGGTGATGGATGGACAGTTGATTGACGAGGCGGTCGACCTGGTTCGCAGTCGCTGGGCCTCCACGCCGCTGGTGGGAATCATCCTGGGGACCGGCCTGGGAGGACTGGTCGAGGATATCGAAGTCGAGGAGATCTTCGAATTTGATGAACTTCCCGGCTTCGTACCTGCAACAGCACTGGGACACCGGGGACGCCTGGTTTGTGGTCGGCTTGATGGAAAACCGCTTGTCGCTCTCGATGGTCGGCTTCACCATTACGAGGGCCATGATGCGGGACAGATTACCCTGGGAGTTCACCTCTTCGATCGGCTTGGAGCAGGAGGATTAATCGTTTCCAATGCCAGTGGGGGAGTAAACCCCGAACTCACCGCCGGTGATCTTCTCGTCATGGAGAGCCACATCAACCTGATGTTCTTGCAGGTCGGGGATCCTTCCTCGAGTAACCAGGAACGTGCTGGGCGGATGCTGGCGGATCCTTACCATCCGGCCTGGATCGAAACGGCACTGGGTGTGGCGCTGGAGAGGGGCTTCCGGGCAACAGCTGGCACGTATGTTGCAATGACGGGACCGAATTACGAGACCCGCGCGGAGTACCAGATGGTTCGCCGTATTGGTGGGGACGTGGTTGGCATGTCCACCGTGCCCGAGGTGATCGTGGCATCCCGGCTTGGCATGAAGGTTCTGGGGCTCTCCGCGGTTACCAACGTCGCCGATCCGGAAGCCACGGACGGAACAACGGCAGGGGAGGTTATTGAAGTTGCTCGTTCCTTGCAACCAGCGATGCGGGCGATCGTGGCAGCGATCGTGACAGGCGAAGCTCAGGCGGATTCGTCGCAGTAACCGTCCTGGTCGATTATCTCGAACATGTAACCGTTCGGATCGCGAAAGAAAAAACGCTCAAACGGGGTTTCCCGCTCGGGCTCGATCAGCGTGGCACCGTTCTGCTGGAGTCGCTGCTGGAGAGCTGGAAAGTCACTGGCCGGATGGAAGAGGGCCACGTGCCGGCCAAACTCTGCCTCGAAGGCCGATGGTTCAAAACCCTCCACGCGCAACAGGTGGACTTGCTGGGTTGGTGTGATCTGGAGCCATGCCGCTTCTACCTCGATGTTTCCCGGCCGGGAGATCGGTTGCCAGCCGAAGCAGTTTTCCAGGAACTGGCGCGTGGCTATCACGTCACGAGTCGCAAGCGTGAGGTGGGCAAAGGTCATTCCTCGCTCGTCTCCTCACTGTCGGCGCCACTGGAATCGATCAGCCCGCGGAGCCTGGCAACCTCGGCTTTCAGGTACATCACCTCAAGCTGCAGCTCGTTGAACATGTCCCGGGTTACCTGGCCGGGTTCCCTGCCTGGTTGTTCTTCTGTCATTGCTCTGTCCACTTCCAGCCAAGCTTGGTTTCCAGTTCTTTTTCAGCGATCCGGGACCAGGGTGTCCCCTCGTGCTCTTGTATTACTCGTTCCAGGTAAGTGCGAGCGTTATCGATAAGTCGCTGGTAGCTACTACCGGTCTCGATGTTGTCATCCGCGACAAGGACCCACTGGCTGCTCGTGGGGCTCTCGAATTTACGTCCGCGCTTCAGCGCCGCCAGCATGGCGTTGTATCCTTCCACTCGTGCCCTGGCGGCCAGTGCACGGCCCATGGCAAGGTCATAACCGGCTTGCCAGCGAGGTCGGGTCAGTTCTGCACGGTCCCTTTCACCGTTCTTGAGCAGGTCATGCACCTTCTGGAGCTGCGGTTCCAGGCGTGCGGCTGCCAGTTGGGCCCGCGATACATCCCGGCTCATCTGGGCCTGGTCGACGTAGGCAAACTGGGTCACGGGTCGTTCAAGCAGGTCGACCGGTTCCATCTGGGCCGCTTCATGCAGTGCACGCCTTGCGGCATTCTCGTCGAGGAGTTGCTGGTAGGCGGCGGCGCTGACGTAATCCGGAGCATACTTGCGAATCACGCTGGACTCGTACTTGCCAAACACGTACGTCCCCCCCTGGAAGGAGCCTCGCATCATCGACGCGGAATAGCCAGGCATCGTCACCGCCAGGTAGTTGCCGCCGGAATTGCGACAGAGGTACTCCCAGTTAAATGGTCCAAAACCACTATGTGTTCTCTCCATGCCAAAAGTCGCATTGGCAAAGGGGATCTGGATTCGCTCGGAATACCGTGACTCCGGTCCCTGGCGGATCGGCCGCCAGCCATCAGGGTCAGCTTCTGTCACGCCCGATTCCACGCTGTCAGCAAGCAGGGCATCACGGCCAAAGGGAGCGGCCGGTCCGATCACGTAGATCGGGATGGCATAACGCGAGGCGGTATTGGCAGCACCATCGATCTGGTCCAGGTCATCCCCTGCCTCGTCGGTAACCACGACCAGGATGACCTGCATCTCCTTGTCCACGCGATAGGGAATGCAGTCTTCAAGGACACCCTGGAGGGCAGTGAATGCCATCTCTCGGCCACTGCTGTCCTCCTCAAGGCGGTCGATTGCCTCGATCACAAGCGCGCCATCGGCCGTAGGTTCCTCGGTAAGCCAGCTGGATTCAGCACCAAATCCAAGGATCGCGGTCAGCAGGGAGTCCTGGGATTCACGGTCGGGCTGCTGGTAGAAGTAACGGAGTTGCGTGGTGACATTTCTTCGCAAGGCCTCGCTGCTGGCCGACTGGTCCAGCATCCAGACGACCATGGTCGGAGCTTCCTTGCTGAGCTCCTCGATCATTTCCATGACCGTCTCGACCTCCGGCAGGATGATCGTGTTGCTGCCGGAGATACCTGGGGGAATATAGATCGACTTCTTGGGTGGGTCGGGTGAAAGCCGAAGTCGCTTCCGGGGCCGTGAGGATCGTTTCGTGCTCCGCTGGCTCGCTTGCTTCTTCGAACTGCTGGTATTTTTCCCCAGGTTACCGCCCGGGGGCTGGCAGCCAGTCTGGATGGACAGCATCACGGCAAGCAGGGCAGGCAGTAGGTATCGGATCATTGGATTTGGCCTCGTTTGTATTTTAGCGGATTGAGCCCTGCTGGACATGGACCAGGGAAACTCCGGTTCTCTGCCCCGGGTTGCTTGAAAAGGATTGAAGGCGGTTCCACAATAGGAGGAGAGACACGTTCAACGAAGCACCTTCCCGGAGAGATTCCATGACACGCAGGAATTATTTAATACTGACCGTGACCTTCCTCCTGGCCGCCACCACGATCGTCACCTGGGCAAAGGGTCCAAAGATCTCCGATCCAGCCAAGGTGGATGCAGATTTTGCTTTCCAGGGGGAATACACCGGGACTGCTGTTGAGGATGCAGATATCAAGTTTGGGCTCCAGGTGATCGCCCTGGGCGAGGGGCAATTCCAGGCGGTTGGTTATTCCGGCGGACTTCCTGGTGATGGTTGGGACGGTGATCGTGAATCCCTGATCCGGGCCACTGGCAAGCTGGAGAATGCCGAGCTCAAGCTGGTGGCGGCCGAGCAGGGGACTGCCCATATCAAGAAGGATGGTACGGTTCAGACGTTCGACCTGGATGGCCAGAAGATCCACCAGCTCAAGCGAGTGGTTCGCAAGAGCAAGACACTTGGTCAGGAGCCACCAAGCGGCGCAGTCGTCTTGTTTGACGGCACCAGTGCCGATGGCTGGGAAAATGGGAAAATGACCGATGACGGCCTGTTGATACAGGGGACCACCAGCAAGAAGGTATTCCAGGACCATCTCCTGCACATCGAATTTCGCATCCCCTACCAGCCGCAGGACCGGGGTCAGGGCCGTGGGAACAGCGGCGTATACATGCAGGGGCGATACGAGCTTCAGATGCTCGACTCCTTTGGCCTGGAAGGAAAGCAAAATGAATGTGGCGGGATCTACTCGGTCAAGGATCCGGACCTGAACATGTGCCTGCCGCCGCTGAGCTGGCAGACGTATGACATCGAGTATACGGCAGCCCGCTTTGATGACGCGGGCAAGCTGGTCAAGAATCCACGGGTCACCGTAAAACATAACGGTGTGGTGATTCACAAGGACGTGGAATTACCAGGCGAGCGGAACACGACGGCCGCTCCCAGCCAGCCAGGTCCCAAGGCAGGTCCGGTTTACCTGCAGAACCATGGGTGTCCGGTCCGATACAGGAACATCTGGGTAGTGGCAAAGGCGAAGTAGCCAGCCTTATCAGCCAGGACAGGAAATCCGGGCTATGGAAATCCGTGTCGAGTTTTTTGGCATCCCGCGACAGCGGGCTGGCCAATCCGCTGCGGTGATCTCGCTGACTGCCCCCGCCACCCTGGCGACACTTCTCGGGGAACTGAGCCAGCAGTTTCCAGGCCTGGAGGGTGAGTGTATCGAGCAGGGTGCCTTGCGTCCTGGTTACCTTGCCAGCATTGATGGCGACAGGTTTGTTAGCGACCCGTCTGAAATCATTGCGGACGGCAACAGTGTGCTGATCCTTTCAGCGGAAGCTGGTGGTTAAGGTAGACCCTCAATCAAGCGGACCGCACACATGATCGAAAACGGAACAAGCATCCCGCCAGCTGGTTACCACGGAGCCTACCTGCACGTGGATGTCTCATCGGGTACGGCAAAGCGAGTGGAGTTGCCAGCGGATCTGCTTCGCCAGTTCCTTGGTGGGACAGGACTTGGAACATGGTTGATGCTCTCGCTTGGTGCACCCAGCCAGGATCCACTCAGCCCGGAAGCTCCGCTGGCATTTGTCTTCAGCCCGCTGGTTGGTAGCCCGCTGACGACTTCCGCCAAGTTTGCCGTGGTCAGTCGCAGCCCCCTGACCGGACGGCTCAATGACTCGCTTGCCAGCAGCTCGTTTGCCCTGGCGGGAAAACGGACGGGCCATGACGCGATCGTTGTGTCGGGTCGAGCGAGTGAACCCTCGATCCTCGTGATCGATGAGCAGCAGGTGCAGTTGCAACCGGCAGGAGATCTCTGGGGAATGACGATCGAGGAGGCGGATCGGTATCTCAAGGAGCACCAGCCGGCGGGATCCAAGGCGGCCGTGATCGGTCCTGCCGGGGAAAACCTGGTCCACTACGCGACTCTCTCCCATGACGGTCGGCACGCCGGTCGGGGTGGCAGCGGAGCGGTGCTGGGAGCCAAGAATATCAAGGCCGTTGTCGTTCGCGGTAGCAAGCACTGTCGCTGGGAGCATCCCGAGCGGCTTGTCGAGTTGGCCAGGGATCTCTCGGATCGGTCACTGGGGCCGGCCACGGCGAAATATCGGGAACTGGGAACCGCTGTCAACCTGGTCCTGTTTAACCGGCTTCACGCCCTGCCGGTGAAGAATTTTCAGCAGGGACAGCTCGATGGGGTGGAAGAGCTTTCCCCGCAGTCGCTCACCCAGGAGCGGGAAAAGACACAGGTGAGCTGTGCGGCATGCACGATCGGCTGCACCCACATCTACGGCACTCGCAGGGAGGGAGAAGAGCCAGGGGCAGTCCGCGTCGAGTATGAGTCGTTATTTGCCCTGGGTCCCCTCTGTGGAGTTACGGACCAGGAACTTGTTCTGGCTGCCACCGGGCGCTGTGATCAACTGGGAATCGATACGATCAGTACGGGTGGCACGATTGCTTTTGCGATGGAGTGTGTCGAGCGGGACCTGCTTGATGCTCCCTGGCTTCGCTTTGGTGATGGCCAGGCGGTACTGGACGCCATTGAACTGATTGGCAAGCGGCAGGGCCTGGGTGACCTGCTGGCCGGGGGAAGTCGCAGCATGGCAGAGCATATTGGCAAGGGAAGTATTGATTTTGCCCCCCAGGTCAAGGGACTTGAGATCCCCGGTTATGAACCACGTGCCCTGCAGACGATGGCACTCGGATTTGCTGTCGGTTCGCGGGGCGCGGATCACAATCGAAGCGGTGCCTACGAGGTGGACTTTTCCGAGCATGTGGATCGCCGCCAGGGCAGTCCGGAGGCGGCCGAGGGGGCGATTGCAACAGAGGACCGGGCCACGATCATGGACTCCCTGATTCTCTGCAAGTTCCTGCGCGGGGCGCTGGACGACTTTTACGGCGAGGCTGCAGCAATGCTCGCCAGTGTCACCGGCTGGGATGTGGATGCCGAGGAACTTCTTCAGGTCGCCCGCCGAATAG
>JAPYUD010000562.1:0-1584 GCA_029936215.1 Pirellulaceae bacterium
GTGCCTGCTTTGCAGTCGGGTCGAAAGGAACCCCGTAGGTGACCCTTGGTGGAACTAGTTCCAGCTCCGGGATCACGGCATAATTTTCCCTGCCCGGCTCGTCGTTGTTGAGCTGGGCCACGCGCGTGACGGAGTTTTGCAGGACCGGGGAGAGCTGCTGTCGCGTGCCGCGGTGCCGCTGGGCGATGGCCGAGAGCAGGCTCTGGTACTGGCTGGTTGTCCGGCGGCTGAGGCCCCGGTGCAGTTCTTCCCCGCTGGCAGTAATCACCACGTCGGTGGGCCAGCGGCGGATGCGGTACCGCCGACGCAGCTGTGGGAACTGGTCAACGGTGATCTTGACCGGAATGTATGTGGTGTGCAGGGCCGTGACAAATGACGGGTCACGGAATGCTCCCTGCTCCAGGTCCTCGCAGGTGGGGCAATTCCTGGACCAGAAATGGAGCAGGATCAGGCGGTTATGGCGGGCTCCAAGTTGCTGGGCCTTTTCCACGTCCGTCTGCCAGAGAATGCTCGCTTCAATGTCGTCCGCCGGTGCGGTGACTGGGAGGCAGGCGCAGAGTGCCAGCAGGAGGATCCAGAAGACTCGCGTATTGCCTGGTGCGATAGTGAACATGGGTCGCTGCTGGAAGGGATTGAGATTCAGCCACTCCTCTTCATTCATCGGTACGCTGGTCGGCAAAGATATATCAAAAATCCCGGTTATCACGGTTGTTCCGGCTGTAAAAACACCCCTCTTAGGGACGAAAACAGCCTGGATTCGCTTGACAGAAGGGCGCGATTGAGTAAGATGCCGCTTAAGTAGTAAACGACTTCTGTCGAGCGTAATCAGACGCTGTTGCCCAATGGATGTTTTCTCCGGGCAGTTTCCTTTGCTGGTTTTCGTTCATCCTTGCGGGTGAATATGCTCCCCTGGGTGAGCAATCGGAAAACCAAACGGGGAAGATTGGGGGAGACATGTCACCGGGATGTGATCGGTTGCTTTCCGTATCCTGGCGATGGTGCAGTGGCGATATCCATGGCGATCACCTGTTTGAGCGGTGATCGTGCAATACAACAGTCATTTTCCTGGTTGTGGCCGCGAAAAAACGGTTTCCCGGGAACAGCAAGGCACGCTTTGTAGTGTTTTTTCCCCCTGGGCAAGAGCGGACAAAGCGGCCTGCACAATCCAATTTATCGCCGCGTGTTACCCGGCAGCGTTGCTGCCACATGCGAGCTTGCCGTGCTGGGACATCCTGTCCTGTCGGTAGACGTGTTACTTTGAGGCAGATTTGATGGCGAAGAAGAGACATCGTTCTCGCTCGGGTGGGCGAGGAGGCCGATCCAATGGTCGCGGACGGAGGCGTCGTCGCGGCGGTGATTACGTACCCCGTCACGATGGCGAAATGCCCGAGAGTGGAACAGGAGCCGTGGAAGCGGGCTATGGCCTGCTTGAGCTCCATCCCAATGGTTACGGGTTCCTCCGTAACCCCAGGAAGAATTACTCGCGTGAACGCTCGGATCCATTCGTGCCCGGCACGATGATCGAGAAGTACGGGCTTCGCCAGGGGCTGTTGATTCGTGGCCTTGTTCAGCATGCTCGCAAAC
>JAPYUD010000562.1:1594-2598 GCA_029936215.1 Pirellulaceae bacterium
GGCCGCGGCTGAAGGAGGTTATTGACGTCGATGGCCTGACGCCGGAGCAGTATGCCGAGGTGAAGCCCTTTAGCGAGCTGACACCGATCAACCCGGAGCAGTGGCTGAAGCTGGAGACCGGGCCCGAGCCACTCACGACCCGGGTGATGGACCTGCTGACCCCGGTTGGCAAGGGGCAGCGAGCGCTGATTGTTGCTCCCCCGCGGACCGGCAAGACGATCCTTCTGCAGCATATTAGCCACGGGATTTCCACCAACCATCCCGACCTGAAGTTGATGGTGCTGCTGGTCGATGAACGCCCAGAAGAAGTGACCGACATGCGTCGCAGTGTCAACGGTGAGGTGGTCGCCAGCAGCCTGGACGAGGACGTGGAGAGCCACGTGCGGATCTCGCAGTTGATAGTCGAGCGGTGCCAGCGGCTTTCGGAGATGGGGCAGGACGTGTTCCTGCTGATGGACTCGATCACCCGCCTGGCACGGGCCTTTAACAAGTGGGTCGGGAATACCGGCCGGACGATGTCGGGCGGCGTGGATATCAAGGCAATGGATGTTCCCAAGAAGCTGTTTGCCACCGCCCGGGCATTCGAGGAGGGAGGTTCGCTGACCGTGGTCGGGACCGCCCTGATTGATACCGGCAGCCGGATGGACGAGCTGATTTTCCAGGAATTCAAGGGGACCGGCAACATGGAACTGGTGCTGGACCGGAAGCTGGCCGACCGCCGCGTCTGGCCCTCGATTGATATCAACCAGTCCGGTACCCGCCGCGAGGAGCTGCTGCTCGACCCGGAACGGCTGCATGCGGTGACGATGCTGCGTCGCACGCTCAGCTCGATTCCTCACGTGGAAGCGATGGAGCAGCTGACCAAGCAGCTCGGTCGATTTGACACCAACGACGAGTTTATTCAGCTGATCTCCGGGAGCGGCGCGATGGACTCGGAGGGTAAGCGAATTGGCTAGCGGCCTCATTGGAAATGAGGTGCCCCTTCGGGGGTTGCGGGTTCAAGT
>JAPYUD010000563.1:0-2594 GCA_029936215.1 Pirellulaceae bacterium
TCACAGAACCGGTGGAGCTTGCCGGTGGAGTGGAGTTGACGGTCACAATCAAGTGTACCAGCGATGTAAAGCACCATAACCTGGGACATTTTCGCCTGGCCTATACGACCGAGGCAGTGATGACACCGAAACGGGAGGTCATTGAACCGCTGGAAGTGACAATCGTGGCTGGTAAGATGGTCGAGTGCCGCTTGAGTGTCGAGCGGCTCGGTTTTACGGATCGAATTTCCTTTGAGGTCGAGAACCTTCCACACGGGGTGATCGTCAACGATATCGGGCTCAGCGGAGTGCTGATCCCTGAAAACCAGAAGCAGCGGACTATTTTCCTTGCAGCCGAACCATGGGTGCCGGCCACCCGCCGACTGTTCCATGCGGTTGCCAAGGTCGAGGGGAACCAGGTGTCACTGCCGATGATCCTCAACGTTGTCAGGCCCAAGCAAGACAAGTAATCACTCTCACCTGTTCAGTAGACATTCCATAAGGACTTTACCCATGCGTCGACTCCAAGTTGCCCTGACCCTGGTGGCTCTTGCCCTCGTGCTTTCAAGTGGAGAGCTTCGTGCTGAAAAGCCGGCCAACGGCCGAATCCTGATGGTTACCCAGAGTGCTGGGTTCCGACATGGTTCGGTCAACCGGGGGGACAAGCCGCTCTCCCCTGCCGAGCGAGTGATGACGGAGCTAGGGGTTTCCAGTAATCTTTTCCGCGTCGACTGCACGCAGGACGTGGCAGCGGATTTCACCCGGGAGAAACTGCAGAACTACAACATCGTGATGTTCTATACCACCGGCAAACTACCGATCAAGCAGGAAGACCTGGACTACTTCTTTAATGACTGGCTCAAGCAGGAAGGGCATGGCTTCATTGGCACGCACTCGGCAGCGGATACGTACAAGGACTACAAGCCGTACTGGGACATGATTGGTGGTACCTTTAATGGCCACCCCTGGGGCGCCGGATCAACAGTCACGATCACGGTCCACGATCCGGACCACCCGGTTGCCAAACCGTGGGGCAAGGAATTCACGCTCAAGGATGAAATCTACCAGTTCAAGAACTGGCAGCCGGAAAAGGTGCGGGTACTGATGAGCCTGAACATGGCCAAGACCCAGCTCAAGAAGCCCTACCATATCCCCATCTGCTGGGTGAAGGAGTATGGCAAGGGGCGGGTGATGCACATGAGCCTGGGCCACCGTGAGGATGTCTGGACCAATCCCACGTACCAGCAATCCCTGCTGGGGGGCGTGAAATGGATCCTGGGTCATGAGGAGGGGGAGG
The DNA here is from genome assembly GCA_029936215.1 of Pirellulaceae bacterium. Taxonomy (GTDB): domain Bacteria; phylum Planctomycetota; class Planctomycetia; order Pirellulales; family Pirellulaceae; genus SAT2750. Next base: position 1,277 of record JAPYUD010000563.1, read on the forward strand.
CGAAGCCGAACCCGGATCTTTCTGAGGCGCAGGAAAAGAAAGCCAAGGCAGACGCCGGTGGATAGAGGCGATCGGCTTACTTTTTCAGCAGCGGCTCGAAGGTGAACTTCGAGATTTTTTCCAGCAGTGGGCGGGAGCGAGTGATGCTGCGAATGTCGTGGGTCGGTCCGGCAGCCTGGGTGATATCAATCTGCGTGTAGCGGCCCTCGTTCTCGCTCAGGGCTGTTCGATTGGCAATTCCACGTAAACCGATCGATTGCTGGATCGCTTTCTTGCTGCCATAAAGTCGGGGATAGCGCTGCAGGATCGGGTCACGGCTGTTGACCGTGACCAGGAAATGCTCGGTCTGGCCGACAACACGGTCGTAACGGTTTCCCGGGAGGAGCCAGTTGGTGTCGATCGCACCGGCCACCAGGACGCCGATGATGGGCTGGGTGTTCGAGGCGGTTGCCGTGAATGCGGGGGTTGCTTCTATCCTGCCGCCGGCGATCAGTTGTAGCGCGGCGGAAGTAGTCCGGGCTCCCATGCTGTATCCGACCACCATCACCGGGCAGGCGGCTCGCATCTCGTCAATAAAGTGGGCAAGATAATATCCCTGCCGCTCGCCACGGATCGTCTGGTCGCGAAAATCCTTGATCAGGCTGGCATGCATCTTGTCCGCCGGCCATGACCAGATCACGATGCGAATCTCCTTGCCGGGTCCGAGGAAGCTGGAGAGCGAGTAATAGACATCCATCGACAGTCCCATCACAAATTCGTCGGACGCAGGACTGCCATGGATAACCAGGCAGGTCGGAATCTCCTTGCCCTGGTCAAATGCCTGTTTGCTGGATGTCGACCAGAGTCCATCCTCGAAGCACTCGTAGGTCCACTTTCCAACGTTGGACTGCCGGATGTCGTAAGCGGGCAGGTGCCGGGTATTGATCTTCCAGAGCTGGTGCTGGGGAAGCCCGGGGGGCATCGCTTTCGGTGTGTTGGGCTTCTTTTTTCCAGCCATCACCGGCAGAGTGATCGCCACGAGCACGGTTACCACAAGTGATTGAATGATTCGGTGTAAATGCATTGGAGCGTACCCGCAGAAAACAGTGGCCGAGGGCCTCGGGGAAGTCGGAAATCCATCGTAACCGGTGGGGCGGCTGATGCAAGTGAGGGGAGAAGCGGCCGCGGATCGCTTGTATGCCCGGGGCTGCTCCATTTAAATAGCAGTTCATGTGGGGCTCAAGTTATCGCCCCGCTGGTATCTGCTTGCTGCTGGAGTTTTCGATGACCGATGTGGTTGAACTTTCCCATCCGCTCGTGCGACATCACCTGGCACAGC
>JAPYUD010000564.1:0-2588 GCA_029936215.1 Pirellulaceae bacterium
GTTGTCTGGCTGTGTGGCCTGAGTGAATGAAGGTGCGATCCAGGAAGATAACGCAGGCAGCCGTTCTCTTCATTCACCGGGTCAATTGCAAGCCAGAGAGTGACCACCTGCGGCGGTTGATAACAGAGATAGTAATTGTCCTGGTGCGGCGGAGTGGCGTGATCAGTCCCCGGGGGCTTGTTGAACCACTCGGGCGTGATCGGCTCTACCGGTTCACCAAGCAGCGTCTCGGCAAGCCCATTCCAGGCAGGGTGGAACCGGTACTGTTCAAAAAAAGGGTCGACATCCATGCATTGCAACTGCTTGAGCGTCTCGGGCCGACCCGGATCCTGGAAAAATGCCTTTTCCCTGCTCAGCGTTGGCACCACCTCTTGAATATACCGATCGACCTCGCTAAACAACTCAAGCAACTCCCCCCGGTCGAGGAAATCCTTCACGACGACAAATCCCTGTTCATCAAAACGGGATTTCAGTTCTTTTTTTTCATCCTGGTCCATACTCGACTCGTAATCAAATCAGGGGGGCGACATGTTCTTTTTGTCCTGCCGCAGATTCAATAGTTATAATCAACTCAGGCATGCTTGTGATATTCGATACCGTCCGGAGCAATTCGCTGATGCGATTTACCCTCCCCCTTCTCCTACTCGCGCTGACCGCTTCGCCTGCCGTTGCCGATCCCCCAATCCAGCTTGCTGACGGCGTGCTCGACCTCCAACAGGCGGATGGGCTTGGACTCAAGACGACCGAGGGCACGCAGACGCTGCTCTACAAGGCTACTGAGAAAACGCACAAGTTCAGCCACCACGCCAACCTCGTTGTTTTCCAGCAAAGACTTTTCTTGATCTGGAGCAACGGCCTGGTTGACGAGGATTCACCCGGGCAGCGTATCCTGATGAGCTGGAGTGCAGATGGGGAAACCTGGAAGCCCCCCCTGTGGCTGACCGGGGAAAAAAACGAGATCTGCGTGGCTGCTGGTTTCCATGTCTACGACGACACCCTGGTGGCCTATTTTACTGTGACCGGCGGTACCAATTTCCATCCCGAAACGGCGCTCTATGCGATCCACTCACGTGACGGGGTGCACTGGTCTGATCGCCAGCGAATCACCAGCGGATTTTACATCGAGGGGCCGCGTCCGCTGGCCAATGGCCGCCTGTTGCTGGCCGGCGAGTACGTCGACCCCGCACGAACAGAAAGACGCATGCGGATTCTCACTAGTGATGATCCTTCCGGGCTGGGTAGCTGGAAAGAGGTCCTTATCACCCCCCCAGACCTGATGGTCTTTGGCTACACGGAGCCGGGCCTTTTTCTTACCGATAAGGGGAAGCAGGCGACGCTGCTGTTTCGAAATTACAGCGGCATGCTGTATGCCAGCACGAGTCGCGACAACGGACACACCTGGTCCGTTCCCGAGAAAACCAACTATCCGGATTCAACTGCCCGCATCGCCGCGGGAAACCTGCCCGCTGGCGGCGCCTACATCATCAACAATGCGTCAGCAACCCAATTTGATCGCAGGCAGCTGGTCATCGGCCTCAGTCGAGACGGCCTCCTTTTCGACCGCGCCTTTCTTGTTCGTTCGGAGCCAACCAGCATGCGTTTTGAAGGAAAGCACAAACTGGATGGCTGGCAGTATCCTCATGCCCTTGCGTGGAAACGATCTTTCTACGTGGCCTACACCATTAACAAGGAGGATGTCGGCATCACCCGAATCCCCCTGCGTCGACTTCGTTGATTCCCTGAACTCATCCCAAGGTAGATCACCATGGCCCAGCTTCACCGTCGCCACCTTCTCCAGGGACTCGCTGCGTCCACCCTTGCCGCCGTCGGCACTGGTCGTGTCGCGGCAGCGGCTCCGGGAAACAAGGCGCAGATTGCCATTACCCTGGACCTGGAAATGAGCCGGATGTATCCGACACGGGACGTCATGGAGTGGGATTTCCAGAAGGGCAACCTGAACGATCCGACCAAGAATTATTCACTCAAGGCAGCCCGCATCACAAAGGACCTTGGCGGCCTGATCCACTTTTTCTGTGTCGGTCGCGTGTTGGAACAGGCCAACATCGACTGGTTGAAACAAATCGCCGAGATGGGCCATCCGGTTGGCAACCATACTTATGACCATGTCAATGTCTGGTCCACCAAGCCGGAACAGACCCAGTTTCGTTTCCAGCGTTCGCCCTGGCTGATTCGCGGCCGGACAGTGCCGCAGATCCTCCGCGAGAACATTCGCATCACGACCCTTGCCATGAAGCAGCGTGCCGGGATCGACGCCGATGGCTTCCGTACGCCGGGCGGCTCGTACCTGGCGCTCAATGGTCGCGAGGACATCCAGCAATTATTGCTGGACGAGGGATTCAACTGGGTCAGTTCAAAATACCCGCGCCACAAGAGCAGCAAGGCAGGTGAGGAGCCAACCGAGGCGATCTTCGATTCGATCGTCAAGGCTCTCACCGAGGCGCAGCCCTACCGCTATCCCACTGGCCTGGTGGAAGTTCCGATGAGTGCGATCAGTGACGTGGGAGCCTTCCGCACCAGCCGCTGGAAACTCTCCCATTTCCTCAAATCTATTCAGCAGTGCGTGGAAT
>JAPYUD010000565.1:0-2586 GCA_029936215.1 Pirellulaceae bacterium
TCCTGGAGGTGACTGGCAGGCAGGAACCGGCGATGATTGAGCGTCAGGGGTTGATCGACTTTTGCCACATACTGTTCAATGCAAATGAATTCCTTTACCTGGACTAGGATGGGCAGACCTGCCCGCGAGAAATATGCCTGCTGAAACGAACCAGACCCTGTCGAGACGACAGATGCTCACCCAGGGTGGGATGGGGCTGGGGAGCGTTGCGCTGAGCTGGATGCTGGGCGGAGAAGGAAAGCTCCTGGCTGCTCCTCATCACCGGCCGCGGGCAAAGAGCGTGATCTGGGCGTTCATGGAAGGGGGACCGAGCCACCTGGACCTGGTCGACCCCAAGCCGCTGCTCAACAAGCTGGCCGGTACTCCACTTCCGGCGAGCTTCAAGGAACCAATCACGGCGATGGGCGAGAAGGGGTCACCGCTGCTGGTGGCCCCGCGGACCTGGACCCAGCATGGCGAGAGCGGGATGTGGGCCTCGGAGTGGATTCCCCATATCGGCAGTTGCATGGATGATATCGCCGTGGTCCGGTCCTGCTGGACCAATGGGATTAACCACTCCGGTGGCGTCTGCCAGATGAATACCTGCATTAACGTCGCCGGCCGGCCGTCGCTGGGGAGCTGGATCCATTACGGACTCGGTTCGGCCAACCAGGACCTGCCTGCCTTCGTGGTCATGTGTGACAGTAGCGGACGGCCGGTCAACGGCTCGCGCAACTGGGGCAGCGGATTCATGCCGGCCTCGCACCAGGCGGTGCGTATCAACGGTAACAGCCCGGAGCCGATTGCCAATCTCAACTCGCCGGCCGGATACAGCGAACAGCGGCAAAAGAAAAAGCTTGGGTTGTTGCAGCGGTTTAACCGTGATTTTGCCGAGGCGAATCCCCAGCAGAGTGAACTGGAAGCGCGGATTCGCAGTTACGAGCTGGCCTTTCGCATGCAGGCCGAGGCTCCCGAGGCGGTGGACCTGGCCGACGAGACGCAGGCCACCAGGGAACTTTATGGTATTGAACAGGAAGAGACCGCTACCTTCGGGCGCAACTGCCTGCTGGCCCGCCGGCTGGTCGAGCGAGGGGTTCGCTTCGTGCAGCTTTACAGTGGCACGGGAAGCAAGTGGGACTCTCATGCCGGGATCGAAGCGAAGCACTCCGGCCTTTGTAAATCCATGGACAAGCCGGTCGCCGGTTTACTCAAGGATCTCAAGCAGCGTGGTCTGCTGGATGAAACGCTGGTCATCTGGGGTGGTGAATTCGGCCGCACACCGATGAGTGAAAAGGGAGACGGTCGTGACCACAACCCGACTGGATTCTCGATCTGGATGGCTGGCGGCGGGGTAAAGGGTGGACAGGTGATCGGTGCCACCGACGAGCTGGGCCTTTACGCGGTCGAGGACAAGATGCATGTCAGGGACATCCATGCCTCGATCCTCTGGCTGCTGGGCCTGGACAACATGAAGCTCTCCTACGATCACAAGGGACGGCTGGAGAGGCCGACGATCAACGAGGGCAGTTTCAACCGCAAGCTCGTCGAGGGCTAGCCTGCCGAGTAGGATGTGCCGGGCCAGTCCTGCCACCAGTCCTGGAAAAGCTTCAGCTGCTTCGCCGCAAACTGCTGCTGGCTCGGGCTGAGCCGGTCGGTGGGATTGAAATGCCGCTCGTAGTCACTCTCTCCGAGCAGCACCAGCAGGTACTTGTAGTAGAGCACCAGGTCAGGTCCCTCGTCGAAAGTGGAGAGCACGATCAGGGCCTCGTCGAGCTGCTGGGCCAGACGGCGTGCTTCCACGTCCCCCCCGGCTGCCAGGGAGGAAAGCTCGAGGAGCTTGAGTACCGGCTCAGGGAGGCAGTTGCCGATGCCGGTAATCGCTCCCGCGGCACCGCAGTGGACGAATCCGTGAACGACCTGCGTGTCGACGCCGACCATCAGCAGGACATCGTTATCGGCATGGGTGATATGTTCGGCAGCATAGCTGAGTGATTCGGCTCCCCCGAATTCCTTGAAACCGACCAGGTTGGGAAACTCGCTGCGAAGATCAAAGAACAGCTCGGCCCGGGTCTCGAAGCCATAGTAGGGGCTGTTGTAGATCACCGCCGGCAGGTCCGGTGCGGCGGATAGGACGCCGGCGAAATGGTCACGCTGGGCAGCTGGCGAGGTGCCGCGCGAGAGGACCCGCGGGATGACCATCAGGCCCCCGGCTCCGACCTGCTGCGCGTGAGCAGCATGGGCTGCCGCACGTGCCGGGTTCTGGGCACCGGTTCCCACGATCACCGGGACGCCCGCCTCGACAAGCTTGCCGACGCCTTCCTGGCGCTGTTGGTCGGAGAGCAGGGGCCAGTCCCCCATCGATCCGCAGTAGACCACCGCGTGCATGCCGGCAGCGATAAGCTGCTGGGCCTTGCTGACCAGGGCAGGGTGGTTGGGAGTGCCATCTGCCTGGCAGGGGGTCATGATTGCCGGTACACAGCCGCGGAAAATACTTGCGTCCATTGTTCTCTTCTTTTCAGGGGGGACTTGAGAAGCTGCTCTCTACTTGCCGGTTCCTCCTCGCCAGTCCTTGGTCTGGAAGGGCGAGGCGGGGAGTCCGGCGGAGTT
>JAPYUD010000045.1:0-13913 GCA_029936215.1 Pirellulaceae bacterium
ACCATCCACTCAGCAGTGTTATCGGTCTGGACAAGGAGCAGGGCAGCCAGGACTCCCCAGCCAATCAGCAGGCCGACAAGATATCGAAACAGGCCACGGCGCCAATAGAAACTCACCCATAACGGTAACAGGAAGAGGGGATAATAGATGCAGAGTGAGAGTCCCAGCAGTACCCCGGCAAGCAAAGGACGCCTGTAAAGGACAATCGCCCAGACAAGCAGCACCCCGGGAATCACGTGGTCGACCTGGCCGGTCATCTGAAAGGTGTACGGCAGCATCAAGTACATCGTGCCGGCACCAATGCCCATCCTGATATTGTTAAAGTGCCAGTAGCCAGTTGCTATCATTCCCAGCACGATCAGCAGGTGACCGGCCACCGCAACGGCAGCCAGAAACCGGTAGTCCATCGTCAGGGTCGCTCTACCGGGATCCCCTCGCCCCGTGAGCCAGTACCGGACAGGGATACTGGCAAACTGCTCCAGGGGCGCAAAACCGGGATCCAGGGCCTTTTCTTCCTCATCCACTGCTTCCACCACCTTAGCCACAAGGGGTCCCGAGAGATCAATCCGCTCCTGGTACGCCTGGCCGGCAAAGACCACGTTGGCCGACATCAAGGCAAACAGCGAGAGCGAGATGAACAGGAGGCCCCCAGAGGTCAGGTTGGGTTCCAGCAGGGGTCTCCGCACCATCGTTGGATCTAGTAGCAGGCGGACGAGGAAAACACCCCCCACCGCCCAGAGCAGGATAAATCCATAGAATTCCTTGTTCCGCCCGGAAACATAATCAGGAATCTGCTGGAGTACTTCCTCTCGGGATTCTTCCATCGCTCCTGCTGTCTGCTCCCCCTCTTCATCGTGGTTTATGAGTGGGGATGTCAACAGGGACTGTTCGGCCTGGGCCTGCTGGAAATCGCCCTGCTCAATGAGCAGTAACCCGGGGGCAAAGAGAACCAGCAGCAGGATATCCATGTTGCGCACGCTCCAAAACCTGCTGAACTTGAAGAACAAGCTGACAGTCAGGAAAGAGGAGAGCACGGCAAACGTGGCCGGATCAATCTTCTCATACTGAAGCAGGAAATCACTCATCGGCGTGACAGCATAACGACCGATGTTTGTCGGCCGTGCCAGTTTCCAGGTAACACGAGCAGGAGTAAGCAGCGAGCAGGTACTGGCTGTTCAGGATCCAGGGTTAATGAAGCGGCTATCTCAGAACTATGTGGACTCGGGTCCCGTATTCTGCCAGTCCTCGGAGACGTGGCGTGCTGCCTCATCTGCCCAGGGACTGTCAGGAGCAAGCATCAGGAATGCACGCCAGTGATCTGTTGCCTCTTCCCCACGATTCAACTCTTCGAACAACCGGGCCAGGTGATAATGGGCATCAGGATAATTCGGGTGGTAACGCAGGGCACCCCGAAAGGAAGCGATTGCCAGTTCTGTTTCACCGGTGTCCGCAAGCAAGCAACCGAGGTTAGCCCGGGCTTCAACAAAATCGTCGTCGATTTCGATGGCCATATAATATCGCTCCCGGGCGGCCTCCGGTTCACCAACACGATAGAGCAATTCAGCAAGTTGAAAACATATTTCGGCATGGGGACCAATGGCGGAAAGCAGCGAGCGATAAACTTCCATCGCTCTCTCCAGCTCTCCCTGCTCCTCCAGCAGGGCAGCCTCGGCACGCATTTCATCCGGTGTCATGGCGAGCAGGGCCTGTCCCACCATCTCGAAGGGAACCGTCGCCGGCGTCTCCTGTTGATCACCTCTCTCGTCAAACTCAATCGGCAAGCCTGTTTCATGAATCTCCAGCGAGACCGACTGCTGCCCGGATTCATCCAGTGCATCAAAGTCAATTCGCAGCTGGCCACCAGGTTCTACCAGGCCTTCACCCTGGCGAAGGAGTATCCGGCGGCCTTCCACGATCACTGAAAGCTGGGCCAACGGTCGCTGAACCCCGGGAACAAAGCGAGCAAGTTCATCCAGGCGACGCTCGATATCCCTTGGAGACGCTCCCGCTGCCAGGAGTTCTGCCAGCCTTCGTGCCGCGGCGACTTCCTGGAAATCAAAATAGGGGAGGCGATGGACTTCACGAACCGGCAGGATCAACTTCCGACGATGCCAGCGCCGGATCACTGCAATAGGTACATCGAGTAACTCTGCCAGCATTGCCGGAGTATAAAGCCGCCGCACATACTGTTCGTCCTCGACCAGCCCGAGACGGTGCCATAATTCGGTCTCGGTGATTACCTCCACCCGGCCTTCACCGACCGCCGCCTGGATGGCAGGGCCAAGCAGGTTGGATGGCTCCACCGGTGGCCATATTTCTGCACCGATGATCACGACATCGACCTGGCCCGATTCAAGAAAATCACCGGGGGCCTGGAACCCTCCCTGGCGACTGACCATTTGTTGCGCCTCTCGACGATTCAAACCACCCAGTTTTCCCACAAAGCCAACCCGCAGCCCTTCCAGTGGCTTGGCCTGTTGGCTGGTCGACATGGGAGTTCCTTTACTCAGGTGAGATCGCCGGGGTGACTCTCGATCAACCCAGCATTCCATGGTAACGCACGTACAACCATCAACAACAGGCTTACTCGCGGATCTTCAGCAGTGTTTCTTTCGCCCGGAGCCTGATCGCCATCGGCAACATGCTCGATTCAAGACGCTGCAGTGCTTCCAACAGAGATTCCATTTTCTCTGTTCCACCATTTTGCGAGTAAAACTCAGTCGCCCGGATTCCATTACGAATCACCAAACTCCGCTTGTTCCCTTGAGCCTCTGGTGTTTTTTCACCCGCCACCACGAACTCGTCATCCGGATCCAGCATTTGCAGGAGCACCTCGGCCGCCCGTGGATCACCGTAGCGGGCCAGTCCCGTGGCCGCGTTAAAACGCGAGTTGGTGTAGGAATCCCGTGTCATCTGTGCAAGCCGGTCGAGTGATCGTTTGCCACCAATCACTCCCAGCGTATAGGCAGCAGTACTCCTTATTTCGTTGCGGTACTGAAGCTCCGGATTATCCTCTCGGAGCTGGGAAATCGTCAGCAGGGTATCAACCAGGACATCACTCTTTCGGACTTTTTCAGGGCCCACGTTCTGCGCCATTTTCGCCAGTGATTCGAGGGCCGCCAGGCGGACATCAAGTTCAGACAGGTCTCGATCCAGGGTGGCCGCCTTAAGCAGCGTCGGGAGACTTGTCTGAAGGCGGAATTCACCGAGGCAATGGCAGAGAAAGATCCGCAGCCGGATCCTCGACGGATCAAGGCTTCCACCTTCCAGTTCTTTTTCCAGTACCCGGATCAACTCATCCGCAAGATCCTGATCATCCTTGAGGGCATCGTTGTCGGCATTCCGTAACAGGTTGGAAAGTGTCCAGGCCTTTTGCCAGCTTGACTTGTTGAGTGACCCCAGGTCCCGAACCAGGTCACGTGGGTCACTTCCCAGGTGCGCCAGCCAGCTAAACATCAACCAGACCATCACCACGATGGAAACAATAATCATGGGGATCAGGAAGAGCTGCAGGAGGAAAGCTGAACTGGGAGCCTCCACCGGTGGCAGTTGCCTGCCAGTTTCTGTATCAAGCAGTTCTGTCACGTCCTCATTCGGAATGACATCTCCCTGAAGATCTTGATCTTCCGGGGGCGAAGGGGAAACAGGTTGCCTGTTATCATTTGACATGGGTATGGAACCCGGCGACAGGGGACTCAGTAAAGTGTAAATCGGTCCCCAACCGCGTCAACAGGCCTCATCAGAAGACAGAATCCATGAAACTACTGGACCTTACGCTTGAATCCCCCGAAGAAAATCTGGCACTGGACGAAGCGCTGCTGGACGAGGCAGAAAACTCATCAACAGGTGCCCAATGGCTGCGATTCTGGGAACCCTCAACGACAATCGTCGTAATTGGCCGAGCCTCAAGGCAGAACCGGGAAGTGAACCTGGACCGCTGCCAGGCAGAGCAGGTACCGATCCTGCGACGATGCAGCGGGGGTGCCGCCATTGTCACAGGCAAGGGATGCCTGATGTACAGCCTCGTGCTGCAATTGCACGACCAGCCCCAGTTGCGTATCCCCGAGGAGGCTCACCGGTTCGTCTTACAGCAGGTTGCCACGGCCCTGGCCCCACTTGGTGAGCCCGTTGAACATCAAGGGACAAGTGACCTGGTGGTGGCTGGACGCAAGTTCTCTGGAAACAGCCTGCGGTGCAAGCGAAACCACATCCTCTACCACGGTACCCTGCTCTACGATTTTCCCCTGCAGCAGATCTCGACATTTCTCCAAATGCCACCTCGCCAGCCCGACTACCGCCAGCAGCGGAGTCACGAAGACTTTGTCATGAACCTCAAGACCGGAGCAGACCAACTGCGACAGTTGCTCATCGAGCAGTGGCAACCGGTCCAGCAGAGCGAATCCTGGCCTTGTGAACGCACTCGGCAATTGGTTGCCACCCGTTACAGCCAGGCAGACTGGAACATGGGCCCCCTGGCCAATGAAGGCTAGACCATCCCCCACTTCTTGCGCAGGTACCACTCGCTACTGACCAGCACCACCACCAGCAGGAAATAAACCCAGGCATCAGCAGCGGTCTTACCCAGTTGCCACCGCGTTTCGACCTCAATATCCAGTTCCGGAGGTTCACGACCAAGTTCCTGGAGAAGTGCTGGCAGTTCCCGGGGTTCGATGAGCTTGCCCCCGTACGGTTCGGTCCAGTTGACAAGCCGACCCAGCTGCGCGGTATCGGCGACAGGATTGCTTTTTTCGGGTTTCTGGTCCAGCACCTGGAATCGAGCTTCCAGTGGCCCATAAAGTGAGCCCGCAACACTCGCCGTCACGGTCACCCGGTACGCACCCGGCTGGCGGACATTCTCCACTGCTCCCACCCATTTCTCGGTCTCCCGGGTGATGGCAAGTGGAGACTGAATCTCGTCCGGCCCTTCCCATGTGAGTGTCCACTGGACATCCTCGACGATTTCTCCACTGGAGGAACTGACTCCAACAAACACCGGAACATCCATTCCCGGCTGAACCCGGCGTTGGGGAATCTGGACCCAGATGTCGTGGTGTTGCTGCTCATCCCGATGGGAGAGCCAGAGGATCGACTGCCGCCAGAAGCGTTGGAGTTCTGTTGCAAATCCCTCTCGTCGCCAGCGCCATGTTGAATCCCCGGCAAAGGCCAGCACGCGACCTGCCCCGTAGTCGCCGGCTATCAGTAACGGATCCCCACCGGGGCTGGCCAGCAGGACACGCCCCGTATCCTTGGCCACCAGCTTGTTCGCTCCCAGTAGCGGTGGGAGCTCCGCCCAGCGCTGCTGGTTTTGCGATGCTTCGGTAATCATCGTTATCATGTGAGGTCGTACCAGTTGTACGGGGACTTCATCCTGCAGATGAAAATCTCGCTGGAGCTTGACCCCCAGCCCCAGCTGCTGGCGTTCATAATCGAACATCTCTACCGGCAGGACATCATCCAGGGCAGTCACCGAATACTCCCCTGGCCCAAAACTGTGATAACCGCCGATCATCATGATCCCTGCCCCCTTGTCTACCGCTGTAGCAATTCTTCGCAGCCCGGCAGTCCCGATGGCCCTGGCATTCAGGTTCTCGATAATAATCACATCATAGGGATCATCGTCCTCGATCGAGGTGCGCGGATCAGGCCAGCGGCTGCGGCCCTTGAGGCTGACATACTGCTGAACCACTTCCATGTAGGGAGATGAAGCAATGCTCCGGCGGAGTTCCAGTTGCTCACCGATCCGGCTGCCATAAAGGTAAAGAACCCGTAGCCCCCCTTCCCTGACTGTCAGGAAGGAAGTGAGCTCGTTGTTCTCCCAAAGCAACTCGCCATCCTGTTCCGCCGCCCTCACCCGTAATGTGTACTGGCCTGGCTGCTGGGGGACATAGGTCATCTCGACCGGGATCTGCTCATCGTTCCCCCGGGGAGTTAACTGTTTTGTCTGTACAACCTCTTGCGTACCGTCACCCTTTTCCAGGATCAGCTGGACAGGGATTTCCTGGTTCAAGTAGCCTCGCACGCGGACCACGGATCTCACCGCAAGCTGGTTCTTGACATAAACGGTGTACTGCTGCGGCAACTGCTGCACCGCGATGTCGCGGGAATGCACTGCCGTGCCACCGAAGGGGACCGCGTATAGGGGAATCCCAAGACGGTCCAGTTCCTGCCCGACCTGCCGAATTTCCACGTCCGGATCAAATGTCGTTTGCGTCCCGTCTCCCATCAGTACCACACCTGCAAGTCGCTGGTTCATCTCCCGTTCGAGGGCACGATAAAGCGTCGTACTGATGTCGGTCTGCTGGCCGTCAGGCTCCCCGGGCAGGTCCAGCGTGGTGCCATCCCAGTCCAGGGGCTGGAGCTCGCGGGCGTATCCATACGCCTTGATTGTCACCCCCTGGTGTAATTCCTGCAGCGATGGTTCACTGGCACGAATCGTATCCAGCTGCTCCTGCCAGCGTGAGACACCCGCTTCCGAACCTGGATAAAGCATGCTCTCGGTCAGGTCCACCAGTAACAGGAAGACCGCTGACTGGGGTTTCCGGGAGGAGCTGACATGGGTGGGACGCAGCATGCCCAGTATGACCAGCAGAATCACTGCCAGCCGGAGAGAACGGAGCGACAGGCGTCGACGCCAGGAAAGCGAGCGATCGTGCCGCACCAGAAGCAGGAGCAACAATAACACGATGGCTGACACGATGACAAACGCGTAGCTATCGAAGACCGGGTCCAGTGACCATTTACTCATGTTGCACCCAGCCTTCCCGCCACCCTCGATCCAGCCGGGTCGGGATTCTCTGAACGACCGTAGAAACGGTTTGCCAGCACGTGTTCCAGTGCCAGCACGATGGCAACCAGTAACATCAGCAGGGGGAAGAATTCCTGCCCTAGCCGTTTCTGCCGAACACCGAACTCAATTTCATTACGTCCCCGGGCAAGCTGGTAACGATTTTCTCCCAGTAGCTGGTCGAGCTGTTCTCGCGTGACTCGAGCAAGCTGGCTTTCATGAGTATGGCCGTTGACAGAAAAACCCCGGATGACCGGGCCACCTTGATCTCCCTTGAGCCTGTATGGCCCGACCTCGTCGGTAAACTTGACCGTCAATCGTCCATCCACCACGTTGACCGGCTGGGGTTCTCCCTGGGGTGCAAACAGCTGGTAACGGTCCGCATCATGCTTCGTATTATTCGCAAGCAGGGCAGTTTCACCTGCCAGGTAGTTCAATCGCGATTCACCACTGCTGACAAGCTGGCGAGCCACCTGGTTGATCAGGATGAAGTAGGGCCAGGCATTCTCACCACTTACCAGCTCATTCCATGGCTGCCGGCCAGTGATCTGGAAGGGCTCCGAGACCGGTGTTGTCATCGTGATCACTCTGCCCTGCCCCACCCGGTGTTCAATGATTGCCGGGTGGTCACTATTGGCAAAACGGACAATTTCTACTGCTCCTTCTGCCAGCTCCATCTGCCAGTATCGGTAGACAGGAAATTCCTGCCAGGGAACACTCGTGGAGACCTCTCGAAATTCCGCCATCATCGGATGAGTGTCATCAACCGGGTCCAGAAAAGAACGACCCACTGGGCGCCACTGCCTGAGCAAGCGGCCTCCGAGCATCTGCTGGGCCAGCGGCGACTCAAACCCGTTAACACTGGCGTTGTGACCGAGCAGGAGGCCAACACCACCACCCTGGCTGCTAAATCGGACCAGCCGCTGCAAATCCTCCGCGGCAAGTGGCAGGGGATCGACAAGGCAGATCGCCGAATAACCCTCCAGCTGCTGGTCCCCCAGCACCTCGCTGCCTGCCTCCTTCTGACGGATAACCGTGCAGACAAACTGGGACTGGCCAGTCTGGCGAAGTGAAAACGGGGAAATCGCCTCGGTAAAGAACTTCACCGGAACCTCTCCCGGTGCCACCACCAGGACCTGCCACGGCGCCCGCACTCGAATCGTAAAATACCTGGTGTCATCTATCGCCAGGCCGTCGTCACCCACCAGGCGAATCGATCCCTGGTGAATGCCTTGCGAGAGTCCCTGCAACTGGAACTGGACCCGCTGTCGAGCGTTCGCGGCAGCAACCACGTGCTGACGAGCACGCCGGGTGGAGGGTGGAACCCTCTGGCGACCGTCCTGGAAAATCGGCAACTGGAGGTCAGGCTCCTCCAGGTAGAGCTCGATATCCCGCTCCCCCCCGGGCCCGATATGCTGCAGCTCTGTCCTCAGCTGAAAGGTGCCATTGGTCGTGAGCGTCTGCTGCGAAAGGGTGACCGGCCCCACCGCAAAATTGAGTGGCTTGGTGACTCCCTCATCCACCAGGTAAACCAGCACATCGGCATGCTGTTCCAGTACCCTCTTTAATTGAGCTGATTCCTGCCAGGCTCCCTGGGTCATGTCAGTAAAGACGTAGATTTCCTTGCGCTCAAGCCGGCTGGTTTCCAGCAGGTCAATTCCATCCCGCACAACATCGGCCAGCCGCCGCCCCACGGAGGTCAGCTGGATACGATCGACTGTCTCCCTGGCAGCGGCAAGATCAATGGCGAACACCTGCTGGCGACCGGAACTCCCAAGCACGGCGACTTCACTGTCACCCGGCAATTGCTGGATCAACCAGTTCGCTGTCTGCTGGGCCTGTTCCAGCCGGCTCAGGTTCTCGTACTGGTAACCCATTCGCTGGGAGCTGTCGATCACCAGTACCGCCGCGACAGGAGCTTCCTGGTCACCAAGCATGGCCTCGCCATCCCGATCCATCACACGGGCCAGCAGAACCAGGTCACCAGCTGCCAACAACAGGGTAACCAGTAACAGTATGACGACCATCACCACGCCTCGTGCATTCATCCAGCTACCGATCGTGGCGGCCAGGGCCAACAGCAAGATCATGCTGACAAGACCAATCAATACCCAGTTGCCCCAGTGATCCGAGTCCACGCTTGGTCGCGCAATGGCAGCTGCCAGCAATACGATCAGGAGGGCTCGC
Source organism: Pirellulaceae bacterium (assembly GCA_029936215.1). GTDB lineage: Bacteria > Planctomycetota > Planctomycetia > Pirellulales > Pirellulaceae > SAT2750. Next base: position 8,972 of record JAPYUD010000045.1, read on the forward strand.
AGAAGGAGCAACAGCCAGTGGCGAAGTCGAAGAGTTCGGCGATTGGATTCCCGACGCTGCTGGACAAACCGGATGGCCGGGAAAACCAGGGGGCGTGGTTTCTGGCGCATCATCAGGTGCAGGATGACCGGAACTGCCATCAGCATGCCACCAAGCAGGAGTGATGCGTTCACGAACGCCATCGATCAGGTCTCCTTGCAGATCACGGATTTAGAAACGGGAACGCCGACTCAACAGGTATTCCATCAAGGCCTTGTCAAACTGCATGCTGGTATCCAGCTCCACGTAGTCGATCCCGTTGTCACGACAATGGCGGCGATATTGCTGACGGAACTCTTCCAGTTCCTCCGCGTAATCCTTGCGAAAGCTCGTGGCATCCACCGTCACCACCTCCTCTGACTCCGGATCCTCGAACCGCACCATCCCGTCAAATGGGAAATTCACTTCCGCCTCATCGAGAATATGGAAAACGATCACGTCATGACCGCCATGCCGCAGCTGCTGCATGGCACGAAGCACCGGTTCTGGATCAACCAGCAGGTCAGAGAAGATCATCACCAGGCTTCGCTGCTTGAGCATGGCGGCCAGTTGCGACAGGCTCCTGGCAACATCTGTCTCGCCGGCTGGCTCAAGGCGAGTGAGCAGCGAAAGCAGGTTACCCAGGTGGGCCCGCTTGCTGCGAGGGGGCAGGCTACTGCGAATCTTCTGGTCAAAAGTGACCAACCCGACAGGATCCTGTTGGTGGATCATCAAGTAGCCAAGGGAGGCGGCCAGGCAGATGGCATAATCAAACTTGCTGAGTTCCTGCCGGTGCGTGTAGGCCATCGAGTGACTCAGGTCCATCACCAGGTAACCGGTGATATTCGTCTCCGCCTCGAATTTCTTGACGTAGTACTTGTCTGTCTTGGCATAGACCAGCCAATCGATATCCGAGGGGTCATCACCGGTGGTGTACTTGCGGTGTTCACTGAATTCCACCGAGAAGCCCTGGTAAGGGCTGGCATGCAAGCCGTGGAGAAATCCACGTACAACAAACTGGGCACGCAGATCAAGTCGCTTGATCTGGTTGATAACTTCCGGCTTCAAGTAGGATTCAGCTGCTGGCATGGTGTCGCCCCATCACCTTCCCTGATTCGTCTCTCCCTGCCACGCTCATTCCGAAAACTTGGAAATCTTTGGTTCCGGGATGGCCTCCACCAGTCGCTCAATCACGTTCTCGGTGGTAAGCCCCTCTGCCTGTGCCTGAAAATTCGTGCTCACGCGATGCCGAAGCACCGGGATCGTGATTCGCTTGATGTCCTCGATCGCGACGGAAAAGCGGCCGTCAAGAGCTGCCAGCGCCTTCCCTCCCCTGATCAGGAACTGCCCGGCTCGTGGCCCGGCACCCCAGTCGACCAGTTCCTGGACGAATTCCGGGGCACTCGGGTCGCCAGGGCGAGTGGCACGGACCAGTGCTGCCACGTACTGCACGATGTACTCGCTGATGGCCACGTTCCCAACCAGTTTCTGCAGGTTCAGGATCGCCTTGGACTGCAGAACCTTGTTCACCTCAATATCGTCGTTTCGAGAGGTCGCCATCAGGATCTGTTCTTCCTCAGCGGCCGAGGGATAGTCAACAAGGATGTTGAACATGAACCGGTCGAGCTGGGCTTCCGGAAGGGGATAGGTTCCCTCCTGCTCGATCGGGTTTTGTGTGGCAATCACGAAAAATGGCTCCGGCAGTGGATAGGTATTTCCTCCCACGGTGACTTCCCGTTCCTGCATTGCCTGCAGCAGCGCTGCCTGCGTCTTTGGAGGGGTTCGATTGATTTCATCCGCCAGCACGATGTTGTTGAAAATCGGTCCCTTGACAAAACGAAACGACCGCCGGCCCGAGTCATCTTCTTCCAGCACATTGGTTCCAACAATATCACTGGGCATCAAGTCCGGTGTGAACTGGATCCGTTTGAAATCGAGTTCCAGGATCCGCGCCAGCGTGCTGACCATCAGTGTCTTGGCAAGTCCAGGTACCCCCTCGAGCAGGCAGTGTCCCCTGGTGAAAATTGCCGCAAACAATTGTTCAATGACCTCGGTCTGGCCGATGATCACCTTCTGCAACTCCTGCTGCATGATCTGGCGATGCTGGCTGAACTCCTGGAGAATATCACCCAGGCTGCGTTGTTTTGTAGACACGGAAATACCTGCTGGTACGGGAGAAACCGTTGGGACTTGTGATTGCCTTGATTCTAACGGTGGGTAGAGAGGCCATCAATTGATGCGGACAATCGTTGCCAGTATCCTGTCACATCCCTAAATTAGGGAATAGCCAGCGTTTAAATCAATTCAACCCTGGTTTGGCACCGCCCCCCCGGTTGACTGGACGTTTTATCTCACGATCGGTTGTAGGGATCGCAAAAAATGACCCGGCATTCTTCCCAACTCAGACAGCCTGGAGTTGCCAGGATATGCTGCCTACCGATTGCAACTTTCCTGCTTGTGATGGTAACCGGCCACCCCAACACGCTTGCGCAAATCAACCCGGAACTGGTCACAAAATCGCTGGAGCGGGGGATCTCCTATCTCAAGGATCAGCAGGATTCCAACGGTAACTGGTCGGAGAATCAATCCAACCCGGGCGGTATTACCGCGCTCTGCACACTGGCACTGATCCACAGCGGTGTCCCGAATGAAGACCCGGCGATGAAAAAAGCGCTCGCCTACCTGCGTTCTTTCGATGTCGATGACATCGGTACTACCTATGCGACATCCCTGCACCTGATGGTGATGGCCGCGGCAGATCCCAGGGGGGAGCGTGTCCGCATCGCTCGCTATGCAAAATGGCTTGTGGAGGCCCAGAACCCTCGTAGTGGTGGCTGGAGTTATCACACTCGTATTCCCACGGATGATCCGTCCAATTCCCAGTTTGCACTCCTGGCTCTCCATGAGGCAGAACGAGTGGGGGTGACGATCCCGGCGGTGACCTGGGAAAAGGCACACAAGTACTGGACCGAACGCCAGCAACGATCAGGTGCCTGGTCGTACAATCTTTCCGGCCTTCCGACCGGGAGTATGACCTGTGCCGGGATTGCCTCGCTGGTGATCACCTCCCGACATACCAGCCTGGAAGCGGCTCGAGTTGTCGACGGACAGGTGCAATGCTGTGGCAAGGTACCTGACGCGAACGCCATCGACCGGGGACTCCGCTGGCTTGGCCAGGCTTTCTCCATACAAAGAAACCCCGCCAGCAGTTCCTACTACATGTATTACATGTATGCCCTGGAGCGAGTCGGACGAATGACAGGACAACGGTTTATCGGCCAGCACGACTGGTACCGGGCAGGTGCGGACCACCTGTTGAAAATACAGGACGACCTGGACGGTTCCTGGCGAACCCGTGGAAACCCACTCACCAACACTGCCTTTTCCATGCTCTTCCTCTCCAAGGGACGTCGGCCCGTAGTGATCTCCAAGATGCAATACGGGGCTGCTGGACAAACGGACTGGGACAAGCACCGGTCCGGCATCCACAAGCTGACCCGTTTCGTCGAAACCCGCTGGCAGCAGGATCTTACCTGGCAGACAATTGATGTCCAGGCAGCCCGACTAGAAGACCTGATGGAAACACCCGTACTCTTCATCAGCGGCTACCAGTCCCTGTTGCTCGATGACCAGCAGAAGATAAATCTCCGCAATTACGTCAACCAGGGAGGCTTCCTGTTCGTCGAGGCATGCTGCGATGACCAGGTGTTCGATGGCGAATTCCGTTCCCTGATGAAAGAACTCTTTCCCGAGAGCCCGCTGCAGACACTCCCCCCTGACCACCCGATCTGGTTCGCCCAGGACAACATCAACCCGGCATTTGTCGGCCGTGTGGAAGGAATCCAGTCGTGCTGCCGTACTGCCGTCGTCTACTATCCTGGTAACCTCTCCTGCTACTGGAGCCTGTTCCAGTCCGGGGCGCCAGCGAACCAGCAGGAAGCTGTCACCGAAGTGATCCATGACCACGTGAAATTTGGCGGCAACGTGATTGCCTATGCCACGAACCGGGAACTGAAGCGAAAGCTGGACAAGCCCCGCGTCAGTTTCCGGGACAGCGATATTGACCAGCCCCGGAGGGGAACCCTGTTTGTTCCCAAGGTCTCTCACGGCGGGGGGAGTAATGACGCACCGAATTCACTCAGCAACCTGCTGGGAGTCATGCGGCTGCAGCTTGAAATGCGGGTCAGCACGCGCAGGCAGATGGTCCAGGCCAGTGACAAGCTCTCCGAATACCCCATCCTGTTTCTTCACGGGCGGGGAGATTTTCGGCTCAGCGAGGAAGAACGTGTGGCACTTGCAGCATACCTCAAACGAGGTGGATTCATCTTTTCCGATGCAATCTGTGCCAGCCCGGAATTCGCAGCTGCATTTCGTCGGGAAATGCAGCTTGTCCTTGCGGGAGAAACATTCACACGGATTGCCGGAGATCATCCCATGCTCTCTGACGAATTTGGCGGTCATGATCTCTCTACGGTGACCCTCCGTGACCCCACGCGGCGGGACGCCAAGACCGGGGCACCCGCCTCATCAGTGACCGTACCGCTGCTGGAAGGACTCTCCATCGATGGACGCGTGGCAGTTGTTTTCTCGCCCTATGACATCAGTTGTGCCCTGGAAAACCAGGCGGCACCTGAATGCAAGGGATACTCGCGGGATGAGGCAGCTCGCCTGGGAACCAATATCATCCTTTTTGGACTCCAGCAGTAAACGGTTGCCGGTTCATGGCTTTTCCTGCTGAAAATAAAATCTCGCTGCGTGCGCTGCTGTATGTTGCCGCCGGGGTAATTCTTATCCGCGGTACCGGCATGCTCGCCCTGAATCAGAAGCTTGATGCGGATGTCGATCAGTATCGGCAGCTTGCGGAGAATCTCCGCCAACACCATGTCTACGGCCGCCAGGGACAAGGGGAGATCCATCCCACTGC
>JAPYUD010000566.1:0-2582 GCA_029936215.1 Pirellulaceae bacterium
GCCAAGGACTCTGCCGAAACCAGGAATATTGCGGCGATGCATCCGGATCGCGCGGCGCGTATGAAACGGGATCTGAAGGCCTGGCGTGAATCGTGCCGCACATCCCTGGAAGAATATGGACCGTCCAGGTAAAGGATTCAGGGGAGCGAGTCGAAAAAGTCCGCCAGGACCTGAAGGTATTCTCGGGGTTGAGGATCGTTGTGATCTCGCCCAGCGAAACGGAAGAACCTCTTTGGCTCGTTGGCGGCAGCAAAAAGCTGCTCCCCCATGGAAAAGTCCAGCGTAGTATCCCCCTCGCTATGGCTGTAGAGCAGCGGTCCAGTAAAGCGGGAAATACACGCTTCTGAATTGAAGCGATTCTTCATCAACCAGCGGACTGGTAACCAAGGGTACTGCCGAGCGCCGACGTCCGGCAGGGAGGTGAAGGTGCTCTGCAGCACCAACGCCCGAGCTCCATCGTCGGCCGCAAGGGTAACAGCCACCCCGGCACCGAGGGACCGTCCCATCAGGACAATGTCGGATTCGGGGACGCCTGCCATTGCGGCATAGGTCCTGCGGGCGAGCCGGGCATCTTCGATAATGCCAGCCTCGGTTGGTCGCCCCGAACTTTTTCCGTAGCCCCGGTAATCAATAGCAAACAAATCCAGGTCCAATGAATCATGTAAATCCTCAAGCATGTTTTGGCGTCCCGCGAGATTCCCGGCATTTCCGTGAAGAAAAAGAACATGCGCGCGGGGGTGGGGGTGGGCAAGGTGCCACCCATGGAGAGTCGGTCCGCCATCAACCTGAAGGGTTACGTCAGACATGTAATCCGGGATGTCAAAAATGTGATCATCGGACCATGGAGAGGGAAAGTAGACCAGGCGATTTTCGAAGATCTTCAAAAGCAGGAGAAAGCCCAGGTAGGAAAGAAGGGCAATCCGAATGATTCTCCAAGCCATGTGACCTGGACCGCGACTCTTCTTCGAATCTTTTGATTGTGCACTTCCTGGCATATCCACGGGGTCCTCGGATGGAAACAGAATATCGCAATTTTGCAAAATCACATTTGGTCTGTCCAGCGGCGATCGGATGATGTCCTTGCTGAAGTCAATACGCACCGATAAAATGCGACACCGGCCACCTGGAATATCGTTCGATGCTGGTGCCTGCGCCCGTCATAATTCCCAACAATTCACGTTAGCTAATGGACGAATTACTCCATTCCTGGATTCATGGTCTTTCATGGCCATTCTTGCTTTTGACTTTTGCTCTCAGCATCGCCGTGCTGGGATACAGCGCCGATAAGCTCGTGGATTTCGCGGTAAATCTATCGTCCCGGACGGGAATTCCACGTGTCGTCGTCGGGGCCACGATCGTCAGCCTCGGCACGACGATGCCGGAGGCCGCGGTATCTGTTTTTGCTGCTATCCAGGGGCAACCGGAGTTGGCGCTGGGAAATGCTGTCGGCTCCATTATCTGCGATACCGGGCTGATACTTGGCCTTGCCTGTATTCTTCTCCCACTTCCGATTGATCGACGTATTGTTAATCGGCAGGGGTGGATACAGTTTGGCGCAGGCGTGCTGCTCGTTCTTTGCTGTGTCCCATGGGCTGACCCGTTGAGTTGTTTTACGGCGGGCGTGGGAGGCGTGTTGCCGCAAGCACTCGGCTGGGTGTTTGTCGCTCTTCTCATTCTCTACCTTGTCTGGTCAGTGAAATCGACCATGGGGATGGAGATGGAATCTGAAGAGACGCAGGCAGAGGAACCGGAGGAAACACGGCCAGGCTGGCTGATTACCTTGCTGATCCTGGTGTCATGCCTTTTCCTTGTGGGTTCATCGATGGTCTTGATAGAAGTGACCAGGGAAAGCGCAGAACAACTAAAAATACCCACGGGAATCATTGCGGCCACAGTTGTTGCATTTGGGACCTCACTCCCGGAACTTGTTACTGCCATGGCTGCAGTAAAAAAGAAGAGGGGTGAGATCGCCATTGGCAACGTAATTGGAGCGGATATCCTGAATGTTCTTTTTGTGGCGGGCGCATCTGCCTCGGTCACCAGCGAGGGGCTTGAGGCTGGGCCCTATTTCTTCCGGTTGCAATTCCCCGTCATGCTGCTGTTGCTTGTCATCTTCCGCTGTGGAATTGCCACGGCACGAGAGGGGACAATGTCACGACGTGTTGGTTTCCTGCTGCTCGGGGTCTACGTCGGATATATGGCGTGGAACGTCTGGAAGACCCTATGATCCCGATGACCTGCATAACCGAGGTGTGAAGATGCCGTGTGGGGGTTTTGGCCCTCGAAAACAGGGTGCATGGGAATTATAAGAGAAGCATAGGGAGCGACATCGTGGATCTCCCGGCAGCCCTGATATTCTCTCAACCGGTGCCCTCATGCAGACCTCTTTCTTCGGGCCTTTTAGATCACTGGCGATCATCCCGTTTTCGATTCTTGTAATTGCGTTGGCGTGCTGGACCCCGGCGCAGGCAAACGAGGATGTGAAGCTGGTCTCCACGCCAGCGCTGTCCAGCGATGCCACGCTGTTGGTGTTTTCCTGGCGAGGGGACATCTGGACTTCACAAGTTGATGGTGGCGTAATC
>JAPYUD010000567.1:0-2574 GCA_029936215.1 Pirellulaceae bacterium
ATCCCGGTGAGGACACGGAGTCGATATGCGGCGTTCTCGAACTGGTTGCGTTTGGTGAGCGTGCCACCGAAAGTAACCACGTCTGCCCACTGGCTTGCCCGGTAGTATTCTTCGAAAGCGCGGCGCCCCAGTTCGCGAGCAAACGTGCCGTTGGGAAGTCGACCAAACATCTCGGCTGCCAGCGCAGCGCCTGTCTTGATATGTTCCCCGGCGAGTTGGGAACAATAGACATGGATGGCGGCTGTCCCGTAACGGCGGCCGGTGGCATTTGGGCCCTGCCGCTTCCAGATCGCCTGCATGGCAACCGCCGTGTCGAGCAGGTCCTTTGTCTCGGCCAGGGCATCGGCAAGGCGGATTTCTATATTTGGTACCTGCGGAGTGTTCGCGTATCGTTCCAGGTATTGCCGGGAGGCAACAATCAGGTCCTTGTTTCGGGACATTACCTGCTGGCCATCGATGAGTTTCAGCATCACCTGCTGGTGCTGGGCATGGTTGGGTTGCGTGCCGACAAATGTCTGGGCGACGCGGATCAGGCCAAAGACGCGACCATGCTGGTGATAGAGATCAATCAGCTTGAGCATTGCGGCGCCGGCCTCGGGTGTGGTCGACTTGTATTTGCCGAGTTCTCCCTCCAGTCGAGCCGCCTGGTTGCTCACCTCGTCAACGACCGGTTCGGTTGTTTTTGGGTCTTCCTTTTCCTGGCCAGGGACAAACGGGAGGAGGATTCCCAGCGACAGACTGCCGGAAAGGACCAGCAGGAATAGCAGCAAGGTCAAGCTCTTCTTCATGATCGGGCTCGCAGTCGGGTGGGAAAGAAAGAGGGTCAGGGAACTAGTGAGCAATCCGCCCCTAGGGAGCTTGTGCTTTGACGGCATCGACAATCTGCTTTGCGTTGGTCGCGAGAGGGCTTTCCGGGAAGTCACCGATTAGTTGTTCAAAGCGGCGGACAGCATCGGGCACACGCTGCATGCGGAACAGGCAACGCCCATAATTAAAAAGGATCACGTCCAGGAACTTGGCATCCGGATGGTTTTCCAGCACGGTCTCGAAGGTGTCGATGGCCCGGGCATAATCCTTTTGCTCGTAGTAATGGTCAGCCATCTTGGCAACGGCATCACCCACTCGGCCACTCTCCGGGAAATGATCAAAGACCTTCTTGTATTCCAGGAAAGACCGGTCACGGAGCTGGACCGACCCATTGCCCTCTGCTGCCTCTGCCATCGCATCGTAACACTCGGCGATACCAAACTGGGCCTCGCCGCGCAGCTGGCTTGTTTTCATGTTGGCCAGTCGGCTATAGATGCTGATCGCGCGGTTCAGGTCTCCCGCTTCTCGGGCCACGTCGGCCAGTTGCAGGAGTGCGTCGTCGACGAAACCGCTGGCGGGAAACTCGTTTTGCAGTCGCTGGCACATGGCGGCAGCCAGGTTGAGGCGGTCCATCGCAAAGTAGATGTGCCAGAGTTGCACGTAGGTCTCTTCCAGCAGTCGACCACGCATCCGCTGGACTTCCGACATCACCCCCTCGCAGACACGAAGTGCCGACGCATATTTGTCCTTCGCCTTCGCGGTTAAACCGAATTCCTTGTAGCGGTTCCCTATCTGGGTGAGTGCGTCCGCGGTTTTTAGCTGGGTCTGGATCCGCAATTCCTGGTCGGTGATGCGGGCCCGGGTTACACGCACGCCGCCAATGTTCCCCTCCAGGCATCGAGCCTTTGCGGTGAGCTCAGTGACTCCCTCGGCCATCTGCACCTCGTCAAGATACTTGATGCGGACCTGGTCTCCGGGCAGGGCCTGGAGAACATCGTCGCCGGCGGTAATCTCCGCGTCATTGGTGACAGGTACGACTGCCTGGAAGATGCCCGAGTGGATCGAATCATCCTCGGGAGCTGGTTCCGGCGAGGAAGATTCCGGTGGATCAACAGGTGGTGTGTCGGGGTTGGTCCCGTCGGGAACCGCGGGAGTTTCACCCGTTCCAAGTGGAATGGCGGTCACCTCGATCACGCGGCGGACTTCGGAGAGGTTGATCTGGACCGAATCGACGAGCTTGTAACGTTCGACCTGTTCCTCTTCTTCCAGCAGTGGATCGTCGAGCGGGGAAGTGTCATCTGGCACGGGAGTCGCAGGAGCCCCTGGCTCTTCGGCCGCCTCGAGAGCTTTCTTGGCAGCCTCGTCTTCGAGTTCCTCGTCGGTTTTCAAGCGGTGAATTTCCACCATCGCCGTGATCTTGTCTGCGGCATCGGTGGTGTCGCGATCGGGATCTGAGATTTGAATGTTGACCGTCTTTCCCAGCACAACACCCTGGATCGATTCACGAAAAGCGCCGTCGGTGATCGTGACGTGCCCATTCCCAACAACCGTCACCTCGTGGAGCAATTGGCGATCCACTTCCTGGTCAGCCGTTTGCTGGTCGATGTATTCCACGGTAACCTTGTCTCCCCCCTTTACCTCCAAGCTTCCATTGCCAGGCTGGGGTTTTCCAAGTCGGCTGGGGATGGAGCCAAGGACAAGCCGTACATTACGGCCGACCGGAAAACAGGCGACCGTTTCTTCGTCCCCGCTGGAAGTGCGACAGAT
>JAPYUD010000568.1:0-2573 GCA_029936215.1 Pirellulaceae bacterium
GTCACCGGCTGGGATGTGGATGCCGAGGAACTTCTTCAGGTCGCCCGCCGAATAGCAGCCGCGAGGAAGCTGTTTAATATCGAGTCCGGCTGGACGCCCGAGGAGGATTGTCTGCCAGCCCGTTTTCTTTCCACCTCGCTGCCTGATGACCCGCAAGCGAGCCTCACGGCGGAACGACTCCAGGAGATGATCCGGGCCTACAATCGAGGTCGCGGATGGGAGGAGACAGGCTTCCTTTCCGATGAAGTATTGCAGCAATACGGCCTCGATCCACTGGCTGGTGAAACGCCAGCAAGTGGATCATGAACGCTCTCCCCACTGGCAAAGCGGTATTGCCCAGATGACAATAAAGAGGATGGATAACTGTCCTACCACGTGCCGAAATCAATAGGTAAGGCCCGATCTCGGGCCTGCGTGTTTCTTCGCATGGTGACTGGATCCTTGCCCTTTTGGCAGATTGTCATGGCCGAGAATTTCATCTTGATTCCCGGACGTACAAGTAAGCAGGGTGTGGGGATCAGCGAGGGCAAGTTTGGTGAGACCTACATACAGGAAATCACCCTGTTGCAAGTCGCGCCAGAGGACATGGAGCGGTTGGGGCTGGAGCCAGGCGACTGGGTCCGGCTGACGAGCGCCGACGGCCAGGTGGACGTGGAGGTGAAAGCAGCCAAGGCGGGAGAACTGCCAACGGGCCTGCTCTTTATCCCCTACGGAGACCTTTCCAGCCAGTTGATGGGGGGAGACACCCATGGCTCGGGCATGCCGACCAGCAAGGGGCTGGATGTGGAACTTGAGCGACTTGATGAGAAGCAATAACGAGGACTTGTAAATACGGGCTGGAGGAAACAATAAGACCTCCCGTCGTTTTCATGATCGTGCCAGCCAGGGTTGTTAACGCCCCGGGTTTCATGGAAACGAGGCGAACAGGCACAGCCGGTTATGAGACTCATGGAGACTGCAAGCAAAGCAGCACCAGGCGGCGAACTCAAGGTCGTTAAGGATGCCACCTGCACCTTTTGTGGCTGCGTCTGCGACGATATTGATCTGACGGTGGAGGGAGACAAGATCATCGACGCCAAGCGCGCCTGCGTGCTGGGGAATGCCTGGTTCCTGAACCACCAGGTAGAGGACCGGCCAAGTTGCCTGGTCAGGGGTAAACCGGCCCCGGTCGAGGAAGGGGTCAGGCGCGCGGCAGAGATTCTCTCGGAAGCTCGCTATCCACTGATCTACGGTTTGAGTGATACCACTTCGGAATCGCAACGTGTTGCAGTCAGTATTGCTGACTGGATCGGTGGTAACATCGACACGACGACCAGCGTCTGCCATGGCCCCTCCGGAATGGCATTCCAGGGGGTTGGGGAAGTGACCTGTTCATTGGGCGAGGTGCGTAACCGTGGGGACTTGATCATCTTCTGGGGATCCAACCCGGCCGAGAGCCACCCTCGGCATTTCACCAAGTACAGCCTGATGCCCAAGGGGATGTTCGTGCCCAACGGTCGCAAGGACCGTACCTGCGTGGTGATTGACGTGCGCAAGACCAAGAGTGCCAGGGCTGCGGATATCTTTATACAGCTCAAGCCACGAAGTGATTTTGAAGCGGCCTGGACCCTGCGTGCCCTTGCCCAGGGAATTGAACTGGACCCCGAACAGGTGGAGCGGGAGACTGGCCAGCCACTGGAGACCTGGCAGGATCTGGTGAAGCGGATGAAAGCGGCTCGCTTTGGAGTAATTTTCTTCGGCATGGGAGTCACCATGACCCGCGGCAAGCATGCCAACAGCGAGGCCATCCTGCTACTCACGCGAGACCTCAACCAGTTCACGCGCTTTACCTGCAAGCCGAACCGGGGCCATGGTAACGTGACCGGAGCTGACAACGTGGTTGCCTGGCGTACCGGTTTTCCCTTTGGAGTGAACCTGGCGCGTGGCTATCCCCGCTTTAACCCGGGTGAATACACGGCGGCGGATGTCCTTGCCCGGGGTGAAGCCGATGCGGCCATGATCATTGCCAGCGACCCGATGGCGAATTTCAGTGAGCCGGCACGTCAACACCTCAAGACCATTCCGTATATCGCTTTTGACCCCAAGGAAACGCCTACCAGCCGGTCTGCCGAGGTCGCCTTCACGGTGGCAACCTATGGGATCAACGTGCCCGGGACCGTCTACCGTATGGATGATGTTCCGATTCCCCTGCGACCGGCTTTCAAGTCACCGCACCCGAGCGACTATGACCTGCTGGTCGCAATCGAGAAGCAGGTAAGAGAACGAAAAAATATTCAACCACAGGAGGGATGAGAGCCGGACGAGGTTTCCCTGGCTATCGCACCAGGGGAGCGAGGCCCAGCAGTCGTCGCATCATACCGATCTGTCCTGCATGCAACATCTCGTGATGGGCTGACATCAGCAATGCACCCAGCCGGGTCGGCTGGCCCACGTATGGCGGCTCAACGCCCTCACCCAGTTGTTCCAGCGGATACGTTTCCAGTTCCTGTAGTACCTGGCAATGAACTCGATCAAAGACATCCTGGATTTCAACCACCGGCACAGCGCCATCCGGCGAGCCTGCTGGCGTGGAG
>JAPYUD010000569.1:0-2563 GCA_029936215.1 Pirellulaceae bacterium
ATGTCAGGAACCCAGCAGTTCCCAATAACCTCAAGTGCGTTGACCTTTCAGATATGAAGGGTGACCTTCCACTGGAGGCGATGGGGACCACGCAGATCCTGCGCCGGAGCGAGCCCTGGGAGTACAGCACCTGGACCGTGGAGGCCAGGAAGGATGACACGGTTGGATATCCCTCGGTGGTTCGAAACGACCGCGGCAAGAATGCGGATGGCAAGTACTATCTCTACTTCGCGCACCACGACCCCACTTCCGGGATCGGCTGTGCCATTGGTGACAAGATCGAGGGTCCTTACCAGAAGTTAAAGCAGATGGATCCAGGCCGTGAGCACAGCATGGTGCTTGTGAATCCCCATGCTCCGGGCAAGAAAGGGGATCCCTCACATTACTCCAGCCCGTCGGTGGTCTGGAACGAGGAAGAGAAACTCTGGTTCATGTATTTCCATTTCTACAACCATTTTCACAGGTTGTGGGAGGAGGATCCGGACTTTCCCGGGGGTGGCAACCAGATGACAGCGCTTGCTACGACTCCCGATCTCTCGTCTCACGAGTGGACCATTGTCAAGGACAAGGCGATTGGTCAGGTCAGCGTGCACGACATTCTTCCCGTGATGCCGACGACCAGGGAGGAATGGATGTATGGGACGTCGTCCTATCACAGCATTCAGCGACTCCCCAGCGGTAAGTGGCTGGCCTTCATGCGTGGCACTGACAACCTTGGACTCTGTAGTGTCGGGTTTGCTCTCTCCAGCGACGGCAGGAAGTGGGACTTCTTTCCACAGAACCCGAGGATTCGTCCAAAGACCGGTGTGGATGCGGCACTCGGCATCTACCGGCCCGGTTTCATTGGTTACCTGGGACTGGATTCGGCCGGCAAGCATCGTTACCTGGTTGTCTGGGCCGAGAGTCGCAAGGGGGCGGATGTTCCACGAGTGCGTTATGGATACACCAACGACTTCATCACCATCACGCCCGATCCGCGTGGATTCGCCAAGTGGAGTGGAGGTGACGGATTGATCAGCCCCTGGCGAGAAGGGGACAAGCTTTACCTGTTCGCCGCCAAGAAGCTGCACGTGTTGAAGATCCCTGGTGGATTCCGGTAACGCCCGTTTACTGGGCAATCAGCTCGATCCCACAGAGCAGCGATTTGCCGGCATGGGCCTTGAGGGTGATCTGCAGTCGACCTTTCGAGGCGACAACGTCAAACTCGCGGACCACGATTTTTCGAGCCCCTTCTGCCTCGCGAACAACGTCGAACTTCTCCAGCACGGTTTTTCCCTGCAGCAGCACGTCGAACACCCGGTCTCCCTGCTGGAGCGGTTCCGGTTCGGCGAAAAAGAGCCGTACCTTGTAGTTGCGATCTTCTGCCTCTTTCGAGGGTGTCACGACCAGGCTTTCCAGGTCCTGGCAGCCAGAGGCAGCGACCCAGGCCAGCCCCTCTCCGCGAACCTGGCTGGAATGGTTGCGAAAATAACTGGGCGTGCGGGGAAACGTCTGCACTGTGACATCGGGAGAGGGACCACCGACATTGGGATAGTCCAGCCACATGGTACCGCTGCTGGCAATCCGGTCCCCCGGGGCTCCCAGGTTGATACCAACGCGGTCGACCGGTGTCTCTCGCTTTTCGTAGGCACTGTAAGTCCAGAGCTCGACGTCCGGGATATGCACCAGTGCCAGCGAGGTGAAGAGGTTGTAGCTGCAGGAGCAGCCATGGGCAAAGTTGGGGGCATTCAGCACACCGTTGGCCGGGATCAGGCTATTTCGGCAGCCGCTACGAAATCCCTCGAGGCGTCCGGTCGTTCCTGATTCGATGTCCAGGAAACCGGCCGTGGCTGCACGGAAGGTAACCAGGTGAGGGCTGGCGATGGCATAGTTGCAGTGATGACCATCCTTGGTGAACTGCCATGGAATCTCCTCGCCCGTGATCGGGTGCTTCTGCTTGATCGGCTCGCCGGTTTTCAGGTCATAGGAAAGTCCCGGGCCCCGCTGGTCAATGATCCGGTCCTTCCAGAGGATGACCCGGTCCCAGAGGTTCTCCGGGTGGCCCCTGAATCCCTTCCCCTCGGCTGTTTTCTGCCAGAGTGCCTTTCCAGATTCACCAGAACGTGCCTCGATTCCCTTCTTGTTCGAGCTGATCAGTACATCGGCATCCTCCGAGAAGCCAACCCAGGTGACAATCTGATTGGTCACCTGTTCCCAGACCTGTTCTCCGGTACGGGTGTCAATTGCCTTGAGAACCCGGTACTTGGATGCCTCGGGAACCAGTCCCTTTCGCTTCCAGTCGTCGTAAAGGTGGCTCAGCGCACCGTCAAAGTAATAGACTTTGTCCTTGCCGATGGCGACCAGTGGACAACTGACCGTGGCTTCATGGCGCCAGTAAGGATCGCCACTGGTACGGTCAAATGCCTGGATGGCGACCGGCATCTCCTCACCATCCTTTTTCTCCCAGATCGTCGCCACCAGCAGGTCGTTGCTGATTCGCATGCGGCCCCAGCGCTGCTCGGTAGAGGGAAGCGTGAGCTCCTTGACCGTCTTGCCAGTGGTTGGATCGAGCAGCTTGCAGGAG
>JAPYUD010000570.1:0-2556 GCA_029936215.1 Pirellulaceae bacterium
CGTTCACTCGTAGCTAAACTCGTGATAGTTCAAAGACCGTTATTGAGCTCTCTGATCTCTCGCGATTATGGCAACTCGTATGGCTGTCATAATTGGTCGTGCTTTGTCGTCTTTTTGTCCCCATAGCTCAACTGGATAGAGTGTCGGCCTCCGAAGCCGAAGGTTGGAGGTTCGAACCCTCCTGGGGATACTTTTTTCGCCTGCCACGGCCGCTGAAGCCGGCAGGCCTGGATCGTGTTGGGAGTCTTCATCTCCTTGATCAGGGCGACAGCCATTGTTCTGTCGACAACCGTGTACCAACCCCAGTCACTGCGCGGCTTGTCAGTTATCTAGAACTTGTTGCCTCTCCCTCGGGCCGGGCGGTGGCGCACCAAGCCTGCCTTGTCGGAAAAACACATCTTTTTACAATGCGGGAAATCACCTGGAATATCGAGAGACCAATGGGCATCACCGAAGGCAAGCTGGCACCGCTATTTACGCTTCCTGACCAGGACGGCAAGAAGGTTGCTTTGAAGCAACTGCGTGGCCAGAAAGTGGTCGTTTACTTCTATCCCCAGGATGACACCCCTGGCTGAATCAAGGAGGCCGAGGGCTTCCGCAGTTTGTGGAAGCAGATCCAGGCGCTCAATACGACCGTTGTTGGCATCTCACCGGACGACGAGGAGAAGCACCAGGCGTTTATTGCCAAGTACAAGCTGCCCTACACGCTGCTCTGTGACCCCGAGAAAAAAGTGATGTCCAAGTACGGTGCCTACGGCGAGAAAATGATGTACGGCAAGAAAGTGATCGGTGTGATACGGTCCACCGTGCTGATCGGCGAGACGGGCAGGGTCATCCGCCACTGGCAGCGGGTTCCCAAGGCAGCAGACCACGCGGCCAAGGTTCTCCAGTACCTCGAGGAACTCTGATCCAATGATGAGCGTTGCCGACGAGATCACCAAGCTTGATGCACTCCGGCAGAGCGGTGCAATCACCGAGGAGGAGTACGAAAAACTCAAGACAGCCCTGCTTGAGAAACAGGTTTCAAGCTCGCCCGATGCTGTTCATATCAGCATTCCTTCTTTCAATGTCAACAACTGGGCGATGATCATTCACCTGTCCCAGTTTTGCGGCTATGTCATACCGCTGGCTGGGTTTATTGTCCCGATTGTGCTCTGGCAGTTAAAAAAGGAGGAAGACCCTGTTATTGACCTGCACGGGAAAATCGTTGCCAACTGGTTGATCACGGAGTTGATCATGGCTGTCGTGTTTGTATTTCTTTGTGCTTTCATGATTGGGTACCCGCTGGTTATGGCACTCACTGTGGCAGCCATTGCCCTGCCGATTATTGGTGGAATCAGGGCAAACAACGGGGAAGCCTGGCCCTACCCGCTCTCGATCAGGTTCTTTCCCCTGGACGAGTGACAGTGCATCCTGGCCGGTCGACAGCAGTTACGACTACGGCCTGATGCCGATTCGCTGCAGCAGCTCCTGGGCCACCTGGTCGGCCAGTTCCGCGGCCGAAGACTCTGCTCCCCTGAGGTGGATTTCCGGCTGCAAGGGAGCCTCATAGGGATCATCAATCCCCGTCATCTGTGCCAGTTCTCCCGCCCGTGCCTTCCTGTAAAGCCCCTTGGGATCCCGTTCTTCACAGATCTCCAGGGGGGTATCCATGAAAACCTCCAGGAAACTCTCCGGGCCGAGCTGCTCAGCGATCTTCTGCCGCACCGCATCACGGTCCTTGCGGTAGGGACTCACCAGGGCAACCAGGGTGACCAGGCCTGCCGAGGCAAACAGCTCGGCAGCGGCCCCCACCCGGCGGATGTTCTCCTCGCGGTCCTGGGACGAGAATCCAAGCCCAAACCGGTTGGCAAAATCCTCCCCCCTCGCGGCGAGCATCTGTGGACTTGCGGTAAGTCCATGCCGCACATTGTCCCCGTCAAGCAGGAAGGAATGAACTCCCGCGGCATGCAGGCTGGCATCGACCAGGTTGGCCACGGTACTCTTTCCCGATCCACTCAGACCGGTAAACCAGGCAATACAGCCTCGATGGCCCATCAGCTGCTGGCGATTCTCCCGGGACACGGACGAGTCATGCCAGGTAAGGTCTGTCTCTTCCATCCGCTTACACCCTGTTATTCAACGGCCACCGGGGTTAATCAATCAAGCCAGCCAGCTGGCACAAGTGTGCATTCATCACTGGTTGCGGGCAACTCCAGACCAGGAAGAACATCGCCTCACGGCACCACCGCCCTGCATCGTGGCCGTTCACGTAACCAGCTCCCTTGGCCGCTGCCAGGGCAGCCTGCGTGCTATTAAGAGCCATGTTATTGGCTCGAGACCGGATCTCTTCCTTCGTACAGCCCGGGTCCCCGGCAACCCCGGCCAGCAGGTCATCACAGAGCTCCTGCCACTGTCCTCGCATGGTACGGGTCGGTGGTTCCAGGTCTGGCCGTTTATCCGCCTCCTGCTCGAGGAAATGAAGTGCCGCATCGGCAAGGCCAACAGCCAGCGTGGAGGTCTGCAAGCCGCCCGGGTTGGCACTCTCTCCGGCGTTGTTGACATCGAATTCGAGCG
>JAPYUD010000046.1:0-13678 GCA_029936215.1 Pirellulaceae bacterium
TCGGTATTGTCGCCCTGGCTGCAGGGATTGCCGGGCAGATGCGGCGGCCGCTGCAATGGCCGCTACGATTTGCTTTCCTGGCTTCCGCGGCAATGCTGCTGATCACGATCAACTGGCTGAACCTGGCCGGGGCCCTTCTGTTTATTGCGGCCGCGGTGATCGACTGGCTCTCGCCACCGGGAGAAGTTGAAAGAGAGCAGGCAGAAGAAGCGGCGGATGATCCTGGTGGGGATGCAGAAGAGTAGCCCTCGCTATTCCATCGAGCCTGGGTTCCTGGCAGCTTTCAGGGCCGGGTCCATGTCGTCAAAGATCTTCCCCGCCCCCTCGTAGAAGATCCTGCCGATCAACAGGTCGGTCAGGTTTCCCTGGTGGCTGGGAAATTCCTTGAGAAACTGGCCGAAGCTGAACTCGTTACTGTAGTAAGCATCCACCAGTTTCCTGATCCAGATGGATCCGGATTCAAATTCCTCGATCCAGCATCCCAGTTGGCGGCCGGAGAGATCATCTTTGGCCAGTCCCTCGATGATCGCATCTGCTGCCAACAGCCCGGTCTGGAGGGCAAAATAGACACCGCTACTGTAAATCGGATCGATGAATCCAAAGGCGTCCCCGACCAGCACCCACCCCTCACCCGCCTGCTGCCCGGTGCGGTAGGAAAATTCCTTGGCAACCCGGAAACGGTCGGTCTCCTCGGCATTGGAGAGCCAGCCGGCGAGGACCGGGCAGAGCTCACGCTCCTCGGCAAATACTTCTTCAGGGCTCCCACGTCCCCGGACCAGGTAATCGCGATCCGCCACCACGCCAATGCTGGTAATGTTATCGCGCAGCGGAATGAACCAGAACCAGGAGTCCTTGTCCCGAGTGTGCAGGATGATCGTGCTTCCCCCCTGCTCGCCCGGGCTACGAAAAGCTCCCCGAAAGTAATTCCAGATGGCGACCTTCTTGAGGTCCTGGTCATCCTCTCGCATGCCCTGCTGGTTGGCGACGAGTGCCTGCTGCCCGGTGGCATCCACCACGACCCGGGCGGTCACCTCCATCGGTGGCCCCTCCGCCTGCTGCAACTGGACCCCGCTGGCCACTCCATTTTCCATCAGGACGCGGAGCACGCGAGCCTGGTCCACGCACTCGGCCCCCTTCTCGGCGGCATTGTCAAAGAGCATCTTATCGAATTCTGCCCGTTCGACCTGCCAGGTCCGGGAGCTCTCCCGTGGGTCATGCTGCTCAAAAAAGAAGGGGCTGGATTCCTTGCCGGTGCTACTGACAAACTGGACGCTTGCCTTCTGCACGTAGTCACTCTTTTTCATTTTGTCGAGCACGCCGAGCCGCTCGAAGCACCAGTAGGTTTCCGGCATCAGTGATTCCCCCACATGAAAGCGGGGGACAGATTCGCGTTCCAGAAGCAGGGTCTGGTAGCCTGCCTCGGCGACCAGTGCTGCGGTGGCCGACCCGGCGGGGCCGCCCCCGATGACAACACAATCATAGTGCTCGGATTGAATCGACATCGAGCAGTCTTCCTCGCGTGCTACTGTTCGTTAGGGAGGGGAGTAACGATCTCCAGTAATTCCACCACCGGTTCACCGTTACAGTAGATCAATGCGGTGCGGCCAAAAACCTCGGCCAGTGGAGGGATGTCAAAAAAGCCTGCCAGGTCCGCCCCGGCCTGGATTTTCCAGAGTGCCACCAGGTGGACTTCTCGAAGCACGTCGTGCTCGATCAGGATCCTCCCCAGCGGAGTGTGCTGGCTGATAATCTCATCCCTTACGGGCTGATCGAGAAACCGAACATCCAGCCGTACGATGCCAAATTGCACCACCTGGTTGTCTGTCTGCCTGCGGAGCAGGATCTTGCGAGCGTAGTGGTCCTCACCGACATCGGTTGAGAGCACATCGACATCGACCAGCGAGGAGTAGAAAGACTCCACGGTGACCGTCATATGGTGATCATGTGCCAGCAGGGATTGTTCCACGGGCGGCATCTGGTCGGCGCTGACTTCCTGGAATTCTCCCAGTTGTTCGGGCTGCTGGTAGAAGAGCCCGATCAGTGTCTCCAGGTCAGGACTTGAATGGGATGTCATTTTCAAGATCAGGCAGGAGGGATTATTTGCCGGCAGGGATACAGGATCAGGAACCAGCATCCGTACTGGCAAGGGGATCGATCGTTACCAGGTCGGCCACTTCCTCGACCTGGCGTTCCAGCACCGTATCAATCAGGTAGTAAAGCAGGCGGCGAAAATCCTCGGGTTGAATATCATCGGCAATCATCTCTGCACGCTGCTGGTGCTTGTCCACAAGTCGCATCGCTTTTTCGAAAACACCTGCCTGGTTGTAGAGGTGGCGGACCTGCTGGATCCGTTCCTCCTCGTTGCTGCTTTCCTCATCAAGTAACGACAGCAGTAACTGCCTGTCCTCCCCGTCGAGGGCGTCAAGAGCGAGTGCCAGCAGGACTGTCGGCCTGCCTCCGAGCGTGTCGAGTCCGGCTGCCAGCTTGTTGTTATCATCTCCCTGCCAGTCTCCCAGGTCGTTGAGGATCTGGAAGGCAACTCCCAGGTTGCGGGCAAACAGCTTGATCGGCTCGGCAAGGTCACCGATCGGTCGGGCCAGCCGGATGCCCGCCAGCAGGGCGGCTTCAAAGGCGGGAGAAGTTTTTAGTGCATAGATCTTGAGGGCATCGATCGGGGTGAGTTCCTTGTTGAGTGCATCGCGCCAGAGTAATTCTGCTCCCTGTCCTTCCGAGAGCCTGGTATGGGCCTGCGCCAGGCTATCCAGGATATCGGCTGCCACGGCCGAACCGAGTTCCGTTGCCTCACGACTGACGAATCGGTATCCCATACCGATCAGGTAGTCACCAACGTTGACCGCTGTTGGGATACCATACTGGCGATGAATCGTCTCCTCGCCATAGCGAAACTCGTCATCGTCCTCGATATCATCATGAACCAGCGAGGCCTTGTGGAACGTTTCTATCGACATCGCGGTACGGAGGATGGAATCGGG
This sequence comes from Pirellulaceae bacterium, assembly GCA_029936215.1. Taxonomy (GTDB): domain Bacteria; phylum Planctomycetota; class Planctomycetia; order Pirellulales; family Pirellulaceae; genus SAT2750. The sequence goes on from JAPYUD010000046.1 coordinate 2,994, forward strand.
AATGCTCTCGACAAACTCGGCCCCATCGCCCATCGTCCCGTGGCCGCCGGTGAGAGCATCGTAAACTGCCAGGGTGGTAAAGGGCCGCGAGTGTTTCCCTCCCCTGGAAAGGAAATCGTAGGCGACTGCCTCGGTCGCGGCGATCGGGTCCAGGCCAGCCAGCCCCTCTCCGTTCATCTCGCTGAGCCGCGGGCCGCCACGGAGTCGTGGCAGGATTCGCTCCAGCTCATCCGCCTCGAACAGGTTACGGGCCCCGCGGATGAGGTGAATGAAGGTCCGTGTCTGCTGGAGCGGCCCACTCTGCCGGACATGGATCATCTCATTGACCCAGTCGTCGTCCACGGCGGTGTTTCGGCAGTCGCTTGAGAGCAGCGGTACTGCCATGCAGGGAATACCAGCCAGCAGGATCTTGTCGATTGCTTTTTCCAGGACGTTCAGGCAGGCAACTCCAACAATGGCATCGACATGACCGCTGACAATGATTTTCATCACGATCGGCGAACCCTCGGCGACGAGTACCTTGTAACCCTTTTCCTCTGCCTGGCCACGAAAGTCAGCGATACTGCAGGCGCCACAGGTCTTGCAGTCCAGGCCGAACTGGTCGTAATCTGCCGGGCAGCCCTCTGCATGCTTGAGGCAATGGGGAAGCAGGAAGAGCCTTCGCGAGGGGGGAATCGCTGCAACCTGGTCGCGCCAGAATTCCGAGGCAAGGATCACCATGGTCCAGCCCAGCAGTCCTTCAGGCAAATCCAACTCGGCCAGGAGTTCCTGGCTGATGATCTCCATCTCATCCTTGGTTGGTGGCCGGGACTTGTCGAGATCTGCAGCCAGCTCGCGACAGCGGGCGCGCATTTTCTCTCGCAGGGCCTGGGAATCCGGGACCTCTTTCAAGTGCGACGTCGAACGTCGGCGGGACCGTTTTGTCTGCTTGTCACTGCCCGGTTTACCGTCGAGCGAATGGTCGGCAGGAGATGAGGTGGCCAAATCAGCGTGTCCTTTTTTGTTGTTTAGCCGTACGGTTCGGCTACTGCTACCCGGGGGTTCCCAGTTGGCAGTTCTGAAACCACCTGGCCCAGTGCCGCCACGGTGAATATCACCGGGTAGAGTCTTTCATGATACCAAAGCTTGGCGAAGTAAAAACCAATAGGTGCAGATTGCCTGAATCTCCCGGTCTCCACGGCATCCTGCAGCCACTCGATACCGCGGTAGAGAATCTCCTGGTGTTCTCCTTCCAGACCGGCTCGCGCCAGGGTTTCCACTGCCAGGGCTGTTTCCTCCACGGTACTGACCGTTGATTGACCACTGATATTAACAACTGCCGGCCCTCCCCCCCAGCCGCCGTCCGGATTTACCTTTCCTGACAGCCAGTCCAGCCCCCGTTGTGCCTCCCGGTCCTCTCCCCGATCCCAGGCAAGATAGGCAGGAAGTACCCTGGCTGTACCGAACACCGGGTTTTCATCCTCCGGGTTATCCTGGTTGCCGAACCAGAGCGGCAACCAGCTGCCATCGGCCCGCTGCTGTTTTTCCAGGTAAGTAAAGCCACGTTCCACCGCCCCCTGGAACTTTGCCCGATTGAGCCCCAGCCGCTCGAGGTCATTCCACCAGGCCCGGATTGCACGCAACACGTGAGCCGACAGGTCCGTGCCGCTCCGGTCAAATGGGAGCTTGCCCCAGCCCCGGCAGAAGGTTGGCCAGCCGCCGTCCCTGTTTTGCAGCGAGAGGATCCACTGCAATCCCGCTGCTGCTGACCGGTCGATCCGCTGGCACGTGCTGTCGTCACAGTCTCTTCCCCGCCGCCAGGCGGCGATTGCCAAAAGCGCCCCTGGCGTGTCGTCACCATCCGGTACCGCACCTGACAGGTCGCTCCATCCCCAGCCACCAGGCGATGCCCCGGTAAAGGGGTGTCGCCCCTGGTGCTGGCAACCGAGCAGCCAGTCGAGGCAGTCCAGTTGCGAGAGGTCCTCGCCGCCGTTATCGAGTGCCTTGAGTGCGAGCGAGGTATTCCAGGTTGCCAGGTTCGTGTCGATTGGCCAGCTTCCATCCTCCCGCACCGAGTCCACAAGGAACTGGACTCCACGAAGGGCCACGTCACTTGTTGCCTGCCCGATCGAGGCAAGACTCATGACCACGAAACTGGTCAGCGGAGTGGCTTCCAGGTATCCACCGCTTTCCGGTTGCGAACGGCCAAGCACCCGCCGACTCCTGCCGATCGCTAGCCGGCGAACTAGCCAGGCCAGCGGGTTTCGTGGCGGGCGGTGGAAGAATCGAGCCTGGCCGATCGCCACCAGTGCCGGGATCGCGTAGCTCACCACCGGCATCCGGAGTAGCCGGTAAAGAGACTGCGGAAAACAGGCCAACTCAAAGGGAAGTGGTGCAACATCATCCCAGTCGACCAGTCCGGCGAGGGCGGCGTTTGCCAGGATAGGGATGACAAATGTCTTGTCCTTTCCGTAACGTCGCCTGAGTCCCTCGATGCGGCCCTCGCGGTCCAGGTACTCATCTGCTTCCTGGAGCCGTGCTGTCTCGTCGCCAGCCTTCCCGGCCAGGTGCAGTGCGCTGACGACGAGCATGGTGGTGGCAATATTGGAGTAACTCAGGGAGGTATCTCCCCAGCCGCCATCATCATTCTGTTGCAGGAGCAGGTAAGCGACGCCACGATCAATCAAATCGTCCAGGATGTCCTGGCCAGGGAGATCGCCACGATCGGCCCCCTGGGCGTAGGTGCGGACCAGTGAAAGAGCGCTGATTGCCGTGGCGGTGGAGAGTGCCGACGCAGAGAGCTCTCCCTCCCAGTGCCCCTGCTCATTACGGGACTCGAGCAGGGCATGTCGAGCCTGTTGGTAATGTGATTCAAGCTGGAGGACGTCAAGCATCTGGGGCATGCCTTGTAGGTGCCGCATATTTCATGCGGTATACTGTTTTTTCATCACCGCGGTCCATTTTTACAGCAGAGTTGAATGTCGTGTACCTGAGGATGGCAAAACGGTTACTGCTGGAAACTGACAAGCGGTTGCTTGGCCGGTTGGTTTGGAATGCCGGCATCAAGGGTATTCGCAGCGTACAAAAGCACAAGCGCCGACTCAAGCGAGGCGAGTTTTTTCCACCTTTTCTGTACATCTCGATTATTAACAGCTGCAACCTCCGATGTCAGGGGTGCTGGGTCGATGTCTCTGCCAAGCAGCAAAAAATTGACCTGCCGGCGATGGACCGACTGATTGGTGAAGCCAAGGCGATGGGCAACTCTTTTTTTGGCATTCTCGGGGGTGAACCGTTCATGCACGGGGAGTTGCTGGAGATCCTGGAACGCCACCGGGACTGCTATTTCCAGGTGTTCACTAACGGGCATTTCATCACGGATCAAGTGGCTCGCCGGTTACGACGACTTGGCAATGTCACTCCCTTGATCAGCGTTGAGGGGAACGAGGCTATCAGCGATCAACGGCGTGGTGGCCAGGATGTGCTTGACAGGACCAGCGAGGGGATTCAGCGCTGCCTGGAAAACAAGCTCCTGACCGGTGTCTGTACCAGCCTCTGCCAGACCAATATCGAGTTCATCTCCGAGAAATGGATCGACCATCTGATCGCCCAGGGTGTGATGTATTGCTGGTTTCACATCTATCGTCCGGCGGGTCCCGAGGCATGCCCGGACCTGGCGTTGACTCCCGAGCAGCAACTGAAAGCTCGCAAGTTTGTTGTCGAGATGCGAGCCCGCAAGCCCATTATCATCATCGACGCTTACCATGATGGCGAGGGTGAAGCACTCTGTCCTGCGGCTACCGGGTTTACCCATCACATCAGCCCCTGGGGAGATATTGAACCCTGCCCGGTGATCCAGCTGGCGACCGATTCAATCCACGATCAGCAGCCACTTCGAGACACTTTCAACCAGTCCGCTTTCCTCCGTGACTTCCGCCAGACGGCAGCAGAACACACGCGTGGCTGTATCATCATGGAACGTCCTGACCTGCTGGTTGAACTTGCCGAGCGCCACGGTGCTCGTGATACGACCGTGCGAGGAAGTTCGATCGAGGAACTCAAGCAGCTGACAGGCCATTCTTCCCAGTATAATCCAGGCCAGGAAGTGCCGGAAAAATCCTGGGCTTACCGACTTGCCAAGAGATTCTGGTTCAATGATTACGGTGCTTATGACAAGCACTTTGATGCTGAAAAGTGGATTGATCACAGGGAATCGGTGCGGTTGCCGAAGTGAATTCAGGTGACCCTTCTCAGTCAGCAGGGTTCGTGATAACCTAGATTGCTTCGATGCATGGAGCTGGAAACAGCAAGGCATGTTTGCCCCGGCCCGAACAGGAACCTTCTGGAGATTCAAAAGCGATGGCAAAGCCACGACGCAAGCTGAAGAAAGCGAATCATGGTAGTCGTCCGGCGAACAACCGGGCTCGGAAAATGAAGGGCAAGAAGATCAAGACCTAGCACCGTGCCATCTGGTCGGCGGGTTGTGCCCAGATCAATGGGTTCGAACAGTTGCTTGAGGGAATTCGATCGTGGCTGCCAAGGATTTTATTGTTGACCTCTCCCAGATCGACCTGGATACGACAATTGCCGATGCAGATGAAATTGCCAGGCTCAATCCCCAGCGATTCGAGATGGCGCAGCTGACGGCGGTCGTCTATGAAAACCTCGATGATCATACCTGCGTAGGTTACAAGGACATTACTGACGAGGAATTCTGGGTCCGGGGGCACATGCCGGAATTTGCATTGATGCCCGGTGTCATCATGCTTGAGGCAATTGCCCAGTGCTGCAGCTTTTTCTGCCAGCGGAATGACCTGCTGGGAGCTGACATGATCGGCTTTGGCGGGCTGGAAGAGGTCCGTTTTCGAGATCCGGTCACACCTGGGGACCGGCTGTACCTGATCTGCAAGATGGTCCGTGTGCGCCGAGGCCGCTTGATCGTCTGTCGCTTCCAGGGAGTAGTGGGGGAGTCGATCTGCGTGGAGGGACTACTCAAGGGGATTCCAATTCCAATCGCTGCGGTGCAGGCGATGATAGAGGGTTAGGGCTGCGAACAAACATGGGTCGCCGCGCTCTTCGTAGAAACGATGCCGGGTTGGATCTCTCGGGCAACCTGGCTGATGCCGATCAGTTTCCAGATGACTGGTCTCCGGATGACCTGTTTGCCAACCCGGGGCCACTGGAGATTGAAGTTGGCAGTGGCAAGGGGCTGTTCCTGGAAACAGTCTCCGCTGAATACCCCGGGCGGAATTTCCTCGGGATCGAGATTGCCAGTAAGTACGCTCGCTTTGCGGCATCCCGGCTTGCTCGTCGACAGTGCAAGAATGCCGTTGTCGTGGCAGGCGATGCACAGCTGCTGTTTCAGCGGCGGCTGGTTGCTGAAAGCGTCCAGGCTGTTCATGTCTATTTCCCCGATCCCTGGTGGAAGAAGAGGCACCGCAAACGACGGGTGATGAACAGGTCCTTCCTGGAGCATGTCGTGAGGGTTCTTGAGCCGGCCGGGGAGCTGCATTTCTGGACGGACGTGCTGGAGTACTACGAGGCAACGCTGGAATTGCTCACCGAGATTCCACAGCTGGAGGGACCCTTTCCCGTTCCGCCACGCAAGGCCGAGCATGACATGGACTACCGTACTCATTTCGAGCGGCGAGTTCGTCTCAACGAGGACCCTGTTTATCGATCGCGATTCGTCTGCACTCCCAGCTGAACAGGCGAGAGGTGCCAGGTCCAGGGCTCAGGTACGGATCGTGTTCCCGATTGCTTCATAAGTACGCTGGCCGCTATTTCCCTCATTGGACTGGGCGATCTGGTAGAGCTGCTGTCCCCACTCGGTTGGATAAGAACCGGTGATACATGCCTGGCAGAGCTGGTCCGCTGTAAATCCGGTTGCCCGGGCGATCGATTCGACTGGCAGGTAGCGGAGTGTTTCAGCCCCCAGGTCGCTGGCCATCTTTGCCTGGGTCTCTACCGTGAGTGGACCTCCATTGTGGAATTTCGGTGCGAAGAGCTCACTCGTCGTTGACATGTCGATTCCGTAGAAACAGGGGGCAATGATCGGTGGGCAGGCAACCCGGACGTGGATTTCTCGTGCACCTCCAAAGTCCCGGATGCGGTTAAGCAGGACTCGCATCGTGGTACTGCGGACGATCGAGTCTTCCACCAGGAAAATGCGCTTTCCATTAAGGACTTCTCTTAGTGGCGTGTACTTGGTCGACGCTTTTTTCTTGCGGTCAGCGCCTCCCTCGATGAAAGTACGCCCGGCGTAGCGGTTTCGGATCAATCCTTCACGGCAGGGAATTCCCAGCTGGTAGGCCATCGCATCCGCGGCCGCCTTGCTGGTGTCCGGAACCGGGACGACAATCGTATCCTCATCGATCGGCACCAACCCGTCTTTTTTTTCCAGCTCTGCGAGCTCGTTACCGAGTTCTGTGCGGGAGAGGTAGACGCTTCGACCGTCCATCGAGCTGGCGACGTTGGCAAAGTAGATCCATTCGAAGAAACAATGCGCACTACTGTCAGTGGTCGAGTACTTTTTCAGCTCGATTTCGTTTTCCACGATGGTAATCACATGCCCTGGAGGCAGTGACTTGATCTGTTCCGGTGCAAAACCAATATTCAGCAGGGCCACGCTTTCACTGGCCGCTGCGAACAGCGAGTTGTCGGTGGCGTAGCAGAGAGGCTTGATACCGAGCGGATCACGGGCAAGCATCAGTTCGCCTCGAGCGTTGAGAAAAACCAGGCTGTAAGCTCCATCAAAACGGCGACTGATATTCTGCATCACCGTGAACAGCGAGGGGCGGTTGTCACCGGACAACTCCCGGCTAATCTCGTGCATGATGATCTCGGTATCCGTTTCCCTCGTCAGGTGGTGGTCATTCCCACTCAAGATTCGATCGCGCAGCTGGCTGTAGTTGGCCAGCTGGCCGTTGAAGGCAAAGCTGAACCACTTGTGTTTTTCCAGGTGGTGTCTTTCAAAGGGCTGGGCGTAGCTGCGGTCTTCCTGTCCACAGGTGGCATAACGCACGTGGCCAATGGCTGCTTGCCCGGCATATTCCTGCATCAGGCTTTCACTCTTGCCACCGTGCGAGAGGCGGAAAACTTCGCTGACCGAACCGATATCCTTGTGCGTGTCGATCAGTTGCTGGCGATGGGGGTTAAAGGAGGTGACCCCTGCAGCCAGTTGGCCGCGGTTCTGGATATCCTGCAGCATGCGTGGCATCAGCCGCGAGATTTCCTTGGGACCCTGTTCCACGCAAAGGGGGCTGGGCGTTTCCCGCTGAAAATGATAAATGGCCGCGACGCCACACTCGTGATGGATCTCACTCATTGGCAAGTATCAATTCCGCCAGCGTTTTGTTTCTTCGATTCCCTGGCTGCCACCCGGCCAGTTATCCTGGCAACCACTCACCGGGTCCTGCAGCAAGAATGACGGGGAGAAAACGTGCAGCCTGGAAAAAGTTCAATCCATCAAAGTCGATGAACCAGGGCCCCGCTTCCTGCAAGGCACTCCCGTTAGCAGCTTGCATTTTATGGACGAGTCATGATTTCTACAACCGACTCTATTAAACGATGGTCCTGCAAGGACGAGGCCTGCCGCTACTGACAGACTTGGATTATCCTGAAGAAAAAGGGAAAACCTGCTCTCGGTGCAGGCCGCGGGAAAGAGTCATGAACGATCAGCGACGAAAAGAAGTCACTTCCGCTGCGGCAACGATTGTCGTCAAGGTTGGTACGCGCGTGGTGACCAGCGCCAGTGGACATCTTGATGATGGACGGATTGCCCGCCTGGCGGATCAACTTAACGAGCTGGTCGCGGGTGGCCGCCAGGTGGTGCTTGTGAGTTCCGGGGCGGTTGGGGCGGGCATGAGTGAACTGGAGCTGGACAGACGTCCTGAAGACCTGGCCAAGTTGCAGGCGGTTGCCGCCGTCGGGCAGGCGAAGCTGATCGAGGCATATGACCGTACTTTTCGGGAACATGGCAGGCATGCCGCACAGGTCTTGCTGACAGCCCAGGACCTGGACGATCGTGCCAGCTATCTGAACGTTCGAAACACGCTCTTATCGCTGATGGAATTCAAGGCAATTCCGATCATTAATGAGAATGACACGGTTGCTGTCGATGAGCTGATGACCACTTTTGGCGATAATGACCGCCTGGCTGCCCTGGTGACGAACCTGCTGGGAGCCGAGTTGCTTGTGATCCTCTCCGATGTGGATGGTCTTTATGACGGGGATCCGGAAAGCGAGTCGACCGGGGTTATCAGCCTGGTGACCGAGCTGAATGACGAGATCCGCGCTCATGCCTCGACGGACCACGAGGGACCGGGCAAGGGAGGCATGATCAGCAAGCTGGATGCCGCCCAGATCGTGACGGCGGCTGGTGAACAGGTGATTATTGCCAGTGGTCACGAGGAGAATGTCCTTCGCCGGATTGTCGAGGGGGAGTCGCTGGGGACGCTGTTTGTCGCCCAGGGGAAATCGCTCAGTTCACGAAAAAAGTGGTTGATGTTCTCAGCCCAGTCGCGGGGGCGACTGCATGTTGACCAGGGCGCGCTGCAGGCAATTCGTGATGGTGGTTCCAGCTTGCTGGCAATCGGCATCACCCGTGTCGAGGGGGAATTTGACAAGGGCGGGGTGGTGGAGATCTGTGGGCCGGATGGCAGCGAGTTTGCCCGTGGGCTTTCGAATTACCATGCCGAGGCGGTTGCACGAATCCAGGGGATGCAGTCAGACCGCATTCTCCAGGTCCTTGGCCACCAGCCTTACGAGGAGGTGGTGCACCGGGACAACCTGGCACTGCTGGAGTCGGAAGGGGAGTTATAAAGCCGCGCCGCTGCTGTCGGGGCAGGAGGGATGACGGTCGTTCAGGGCTTGAAGGGAAAATGGTCATCGATCTCCGCGGCGGAGAGTTCCACGAGGAAAGTCCCCAGTCTTTCAACCAGGTGTTGCATCATCTGTTCCCCTTTTTCCTTCGTCGCCGCGTGGGGATTCCCACTGCCACTGTTCGTCGTCAGCAGCTGCCAGGGCCGCGTGATCGATACCCATCCACGGTTAATTGCCTCAAACCTTGATTCCCGGATTGCCCCCTCATCGGCGGCAAGTGAGCCGTCCTCGTTACGTATGACCAGCTCGGGAAAAAAAGCCATCCCGAAAGAGGTTTCCATTTCACCGGCATGGTCTTCCTTCTCGCTGAAGATCTCGTCGTATATATCTGCCAGCACCTCGAACCAGTTACAGAGAAAGAGCCTGGCCTCGGTCTTGCCATAGAGTTCCCGAAGCAGTGGTTTCAGCCCGTTGCCACCGTGGCTGTTAAGCAGTACGACCTTGCGGATGTTGCTGTCAACGAGCGATCCCACCAGGTCTGTTGTCACCTGGGTCAGTGTCGAGGGATTCAGGTTCATGGCCAGTGGCAAGGCATGCATGTTGGTCTCGGTCCCGTAGGGGATCGTCGGCAGCAGCACAGGCCGGGCCCCGTTTTCATGGGCCGCCTGGCAGATCTTTTCCCCCAGAATCGTGGCTTCGAAAAGATCGGTGCCGTAGGGGAGGTGCAGGTTGTGTGGTTCGGTGGCTCCAAACGGCAGTACTGCCACCTCGTAGGGGTTTTCTTTCACATAGGCATAGTTGGCCTCGGCCAGGATCCAGGGTCGCATGGTTCAATTACACTTTCTTGAGAAGATTAAATCAGCTGCCGGTTAACCAGGGCTTCTTGAGCCGGCGATTACTGGCGTCAGGGAGCACCAGGCATCTTGTCCTGGATCCACTGGTAATACGTGGTCATTTGTAGTTTTCCAGCGGCTTCCTTATCCAGCAGGAATATCGTGTCACGGTGCATCTGCAGGGCACTGGCAGTGCACATGCTGGTGACCGGTCCCTCGATTGCTCCTGCCACCGCCGCCGCCTTGTTGGCCCCGTTAGCGAGCAGGATAATCTTCCGGGCTTCCAGGATTGTTCCTACTCCCATCGTGATCGAGTAAGCAGGAACCTCATCTGGAGATTCAAAGAAACGGGCATTGTCCTCGATGGTCTGGCTGGTGAGTGTCTTGATTCGAGTTCGCGAGCTGAGAGAACTCCCCGGTTCATTGAATGCGATGTGGCCGTCGGAGCCGATGCCCAGGACCTGCAGATCGATTCCACCGCATTCCACGATCCGCTGCTCGTACGATTCACAGAAAGCCGGGTAATTATCTGTCGTTCCCGAGGGGATGTGGATATTATGTTCCGAGATATTGATGTGCTGGAACAGGTTCTCGTGCATGAAGTAGTGGTAACTCTGGGTATGCTGCTTGGCCAACCCGACGTACTCATCCAGGTTAAAGGTCGTCACCTGGGAAAAATCCAGGCCCTCCTCCTGGTTCATGCGTACAAGTTCCTTGTAGAGGCCCAGCGGTGTACTACCGGTGGCCAGGCCGAGAACGGCGTCAGGCTTGGCATTGAGAGTTTGCGCTACAATTTGAGCCCCCTGGCGGCTAATCGCCTCGTAGCCGTCCTGAATGATGACTTCCATTGAAAGTCCCGCCTTGGTGCACTTTTGGACTGGGCCGCTTGCAAAAGCTAGAACCTTCTAGTCTTTCACGGTGGAAGAATCTTGTCAACTATTGCGATTTGCGACGGTATCGACGCGAAAAACAGGAATACAGGGGTATTCAGGGCCCAAGCTGGGTCCCAACCGCCAGTGGGTAGCCACGCAGGAATGCGGCGGAAGCGAGTAT